>CBDUEF010000192.1:0-5577 GCA_965366095.1 uncultured Cypionkella sp.
GCGTTCAATCTGTTTGTGTTCTTCGAGGTGCTGCTGATCGCCTCATACGGCTTGATGATCCATAGCGGCGGCAAGGCTCGGCTGCGCGCCGGGGTGCAATATGTGGCCTATAACCTGATCGGCTCGACGCTGTTTCTGTTTGGGCTTGCCACGATCTATTCGGTGACCGGCACGCTGAATATGGCCGATCTGGCGGGGCGGGTGGCGGAATTGCCCGCGCAAAGTGAGGCTTTGATCCGGGTGGCGGCGGTGCTGTTGATGCTGGTTTTTGCGATCAAAGGCGCGCTGGTGCCGATGCAGTTTTGGCTGCCGGGGGCCTATGCGGCGGCTCCGGGGCCGGTGGCGGCGCTGTTTGCGGTGATGACCAAAGTGGGGGCCTATGCGCTGATCCGCTTTGGCACCATGATCTTTCCGCCCACAACAATGGGCGGGTTGATCGCAGAGCTGCTTTGGCCGGCGGCGATGGTGACGATTGCACTCGGAGCCTTCGGCGTGCTGGGATCGCGGGAATTGGCGCGGATGGTGGCCTTTGCCGCTGTCGGTTCAATGGGCGTGCTGTTTCTGGCGGTTTCGGCCTTTACCCCGGCGGCGATTGCGGCGGCGCTTTACTATCTGGTCCATTCCACCCTTGCCACGGCGGCGCTGTTCTTGCTGGCCGATCTGGTGCGGGATCGTTGGGGGCATAGCAATCTGGCGCAGGCCTCGGTGCCCTTGGCCCAAGGCGGATTGATTGCAGGGCTCTTCATGGTGGCGGCGATAGCAATGGTGGGGATGCCACCGCTTTCGGGCTTTGTCGGCAAGCTGTTCATTCTGGACGCTTTGCGTGGACAGATGGCTTGGGCCTGGTCGGCAATCCTTGTGGCGTCTTTGCTGACGCTGATCGGCTTTGGTCGTGCGGGTTCGGCGCTGTTCTGGAAGCCGCATGGGGCGGGGCAAAGCCCTGCGGCGCATCCGGCCGAGCCATGGTCTTTTGCGGCCGTTGGCCTGCTGATTGCGGCGCTGGTGGCGCTGACGGTCTTTGCCGGGCCGGTCTCGGGTTGGATGAACCAAACGGCGGCGGCCTTGGCTGATCCCGCGGATTATATCGCGGCGGCCAAGCTGCAAGGGGGTCTCTGATGCTGCGCAAACTTTATCCGCATCCTTATCTTTCGGTGCTGCTGGTGATCGTGTGGATGCTGCTGGTCGACCGGCTGGCACTTGGATCGCTGGTGATGGCCGGCACGCTGGCCACGCTGATCCCGATGCTGACCGAGGATTACTGGCCGAACCGGGCGATTGTGAAACATCCGCTGCGGTTGGCGTTCTATCTGGTCTTGGTGCTGTGGGATGTGATCATCGCCAATATTCACGTGGCCGCGATCATCCTGTTCAAGTCCAATGACAAGATCGCCTCGACATGGATCACCGTGCCGCTGGACCTTAAAACACCCGAGGCGATTTCGCTTTTGGCGGGCACAATCACCATGACTCCGGGCACCCTGACCGCCGATATGTCGGCCGATGGCAAGGCGCTGTTGATCCACGCCTTGCACGCACCCGATCCTGATGCCATCCGAGATGAGATCAAATCCCGCTATGAACGCCGATTGAAGGGGATATTCGCATGATGCTGGAGTTTGCACTGACCTTTGCGCTGTCGTGCTTTTCGCTGGCGCTGTTGCTGAACCTGTGGCGACTGGCGAGCGCCACGTCAATGGCCGACCGGATTCTGGCGGTGGATACCATGGTGATCAACGCGATTGCGCTGATCGTGCTTTACGGGGTGAAATCCGGCACCGGGCTGAATTTCGAAGCGGCCATACTGCTGGCGATGACCGGCTTTGTCTCGACCGTGGCGTTTTGCAAATTCCTGCTGCGCGGCAGTATCATCGAATGAGGATGCCATGAGCCCTTTTGCCGAATACCTGATTGCGCTGTTGTTGATCATCGGCGGGCTGTTCGCTCTGATCGGCAGCTATGGTTTGTTGAAGCTGCGCGACTCGATGCAGCGACTGCATGCCCCGACCAAGGCCACAACGGTGGGCGTGGGCTCGGCGCTGGTGGCCTCGGCGCTTGATCTATATTGGCAGCGCGGCGTGATCGGCTGGCAAGAGGTCATGGTGGCGGTGTTCTTGTTCATGACGGCGCCGCTGACGGCGCTTTATATCTCAAAGGTCAATCTGCATTTCAGAACAAGCCG
The DNA here is from genome assembly GCA_965366095.1 of uncultured Cypionkella sp. Taxonomy (GTDB): domain Bacteria; phylum Pseudomonadota; class Alphaproteobacteria; order Rhodobacterales; family Rhodobacteraceae; genus CBDUEF01. The sequence goes on from CBDUEF010000192.1 coordinate 2,180, forward strand.
CAGCGATTTGCCCGGCACTGGCACCTCAAGCGATTGGGCGACCTTTGATACGGCGCTGGAAACGGGCGGCGAGGCTCCGCCCGACGCGGGCCCGGTTAAAACAGATGCGCATTGATCCACAAATGCACAAGGATTGAGGCGACATAGCCCAAGGCCACCGCCCAGCTCCACTTGATATGGCTCATGAAGGTGTAATAGCCCTTGGCCTGCCCCATCAGCGCCACGCCAGCCGCCGAGCCAATCGCCAGCATCGACCCGCCTGTGCCGCAGGTCAGGGTGATCAGCAACCATTGCCCATCCGACATCGACGGATCCATCGTCAGCACCGCAAACATCAGTGGGATATTGTCGACAATCGCCGAAAGCCCGCCGATGATCACATTGGCATAGGTCGGCCCCAGCCCGATATAAAGCGCCTGCGAGGCCAGCGCGAGATAGCCCAGCACGCCCAAACCGCCCACCGCAAAGATGATGCCGAAAAAGAACAACAGCGTGTCCCATTCAACGCGCTCGATCTGGCGAAAGCTGTCCAGCACCATATCGGCATCGCTTTTGCGGGTGCCGCGCAGGATCAGGTAATAGGCCCAGATTTGCAGATAGCCCATGCCCAGCATCATCCCCAAAGCGGGCGGCAGTTGCAGGAAATTCTTGAAGGCCACGGCGGTGGCAATGGTCAGGCCAAACAGCACCACCACACCCATCATCCCCGGCTTGCCGCGCGCACGGTCGGCGTGGGGGGTGGGTTTTTCATTGGGAATGGCAAAATACATGATCGCCGCAGGAACCGCCCAATTCACCAAAGAGGGCACAAACAGCACGAAAAACTCAAAGAACGACAGTTTGCCTTTTTGCCAGACCATCAGGGTGGTGATGTCGCCAAAGGGCGAAAACGCACCGCCTGCATTGGCAGCCACCACGATGGACACACAGCTCACGGCGATGAAGCGCGGGCTTTCGCGGCCCAGGGCCACCACCACCGCCCCCATCACCAGCGCCGTTGTCAGGTTGTCGAGAATCCCCGAAAGCAGGAACGCCAGCAGCCCGGTCAGCAAGAACAACTGCCGATAGCCAAGGCCAAGGCCGACCAGTTTAGAGCGCAACACATCAAAGGCGCGGCGCTCTTCCAGCGTGTTCACATAGGTGATGGCGACCAGCAGAAACAGAAACAGCTCGCCATATTCTTCGATGATTTCAATGGCATGAACATGAGCCTCTTCACTGATCCCGGCTTGGGCAAACGCAATACCGATCACACCCCAGATCAAACCCGCAGCCATCATCACCGGCTTGGATTTGCGCATATGGGTGGCTTCTTCGAAAATCACCATCACGTAAGCAATAAAAAAGATCACAAGCGCGGTGATCCCGGCCCAATGCGAGGTGAAATCCGGTAGGGTCATGCGGCTGTCGTCCCTGATTGCAATGCTTTGCAGCAAGACACATATAGCAAGGGGACGCGTCAAGAGCCAAGCGGCGTGGGCGCGGTGGTTTTTTGACCCATGCAAAATGATCGGGACCGGATGCCTAACGCCCGGGTCAAAGCGCGTCACAATTTGACTAGACAGTCAATTATTGGGTCGTCAAAGGCGCAGCCCCCTTGCCAGCCAGTCGCTGGCAGGGCAAGTTGTGGCTTGATCGACGTGGAGCGCACCCGATGCAAACGGCAATCCTGACCAAATTCCAACTGCCCCAAGTGACCCACCAACGCAATCAGGCTATGGCAATTGATCTGGATTGGGTGGCCTCGGTTCAGGCCAATACTTCGGCCATCGAGCGGCGGGCCGCAACGCTTGGCGGACGGCGGAGGGTCAAAAAGGAGTTTCAGGCCGCCTGGCTTTTGAAGGCGATCAGCCTGATTGATCTGACCACCTTGTCGGGCGACGATACCGAAGGCCGGGTGAAACGGCTTTGCGCCAAGGCGCGCCAGCCCGTTGCCCCTGAGATGCTGGAAAAGTTGGGGATGCAAGGCCTGACGACAGGCGCTGTCTGCGTTTATCACGAGATGGTGGAAACCGCGGTGCGGGCGCTGGAGGGCACCTCGATCCCGGTGGCGGCGGTGTCAACCGGCTTTCCGGCGGGCCTTTCGCCCTACCGTTTGCGGATTGCCGAAATTGGCGAGTCGGTTCGGGCCGGCGCGCGCGAAATTGATATCGTCATCTCGCGCCGCCATGTGCTTACGCAAAACTGGCAGGCACTTTATGATGAGATGGCCGAGATGCGTGCAGAATGCGGCGAGGCGCATGTGAAAGCGATTTTGGCCACTGGCGAACTCGGCAGCCTGCGCAATGTGGCGCGCGCCTCGCTGGTCTGCATGATGGCAGGCGCGGACTTCATCAAGACTTCGACCGGCAAGGAGACGGTGAACGCCACTTTGCCCGTCAGCCTGACGATGATCCGTGCGATCCGCGACTATCAGGACCGCACCGGGTTCAAAGTGGGCTACAAGCCTGCGGGCGGAATTTCCAAGGCCAAGGATTCGCTGGTCTATCTGGCCTTGATGAAAGACGAGCTGGGCCAACCTTGGTTGCAACCTGACCTGTTCCGCTTTGGCGCCTCATCGCTCTTGGGCGATATCGAGCGGCAGTTGGAGCATTATCTGACCGGGCAATATTCAGCGGCAAACCGTCATGCGATGGGGTAAAACGATGCAGCAAGGAAAAGGGGCTTTGCCCCTCGCGGCGATGCCGCTCACCCCAGGATATTTCAAGACAGATGAAACTGTGGCGCGCCCACATTTTCATCTGTCCTTAAATATCCCCGCCGGAGGCGCAAATTGATGCAGGGAAACCCCGCTGAAAGGATTGCAGGATGACCAAAACCGTCAGCGATATTTTTGCCAGCATGGCTTATGGCCCGGCACCAGAGAGCAATGCCGAAGTCGCGGCCTGGTTGGCTGAGCATGGGCCGAAGTTTGGCCATTGGATCGACGGGGCATTTACGGCACCGGGCGAAGGGTTCGAAACCCGCAATCCGGCGACGGGCAAGGTCTTGGCTCAGGTCACTCAAGGGACGGCGGCCGATGTTGACGGCGCGGTAAAGGCCGCTCAAAGGGCGCAGGTGAAATGGGCGCGGATGGGGGGGGGTGCGCGGGCCAAGGTTTTGTATGCGCTGGCGCGGCTGGTGCAAAAGCACAGCCGCCTCTTGGCGGTGCTCGAAGTGATGGACAACGGCAAGCCGATCCGGGAGGCGCGCGATATTGATGTGCCGCTGGTGGCGCGGCATTTCTATTATCACGCAGGGCTGGCGCAGCTTTTGGACAGCGAAATGCCCGGCCAAGAGGCTTTGGGCGTTTGCGGCGCGGTGATCCCGTGGAATTTCCCGCTGTTGATGCTGGCGTGGAAGGTGGCCCCCGCGCTGGCTGCGGGCAATACGGTGGTGTTGAAGCCTGCGGAATATAC
>CBDUEF010000193.1:0-5576 GCA_965366095.1 uncultured Cypionkella sp.
GTCGTCACATTTGCGCTATTTCAGCAATACGGCGGAAATATGTCGGATCAGGCCAAACCCTCAGCCGCCAAAACCTGACGCACAGACCGCGCCGTTTTATCAATGATCTCGCCCAACTCAGCATCGCTGGCATTATAGGGTGGGGCCAAAATCACGATATCCCCTACCACGCCGTCAACATTTCCTCCCACCGGATAGCAGATCAACCCGTTTTCCATCGCCTGAGCGCGAATCTTCAAAAACAGCTTTTTCTCGGGTGCAAACGGCACTTTGCTGGTGCGGTCTGCCACCAGCTCCAAGGCGATGAAATGCCCGGGCCCGCGAATATCGCCAATGGCCTCCACACCGGCCAAGGCATCGGCCAAGCCTTGCTTGATCACGGCTTCATTTCCCGCCACCCGCGCCAATAACCCCTCACGCGCGATGATCTTTTGCACCGCCACCCCCGCCGCGCAGGATGCGGTATGCCCGGTAAAGGTATGCCCGGTGCCAAAGGCCCCATCCGCGGCACGAATGGCCTCCCAAACTGGCGTCGTGCAAACCGCAACGCCTAGGGGCATGTATCCCCCGGCCAACCCTTTGGCGACCGCCATGATATCGGGCTCGACCCCATCGCGCTCTAGCGCCCGCCAAGGCCCGGTGCGTCCGGCACCACACATCACCTCATCGGCGATCATCAGCACGCCGTAGCGGCTGCAAATCTCGCGCACGCGGCGCGCATAGCCCGGCGGTGCCGGCACACAGCCCCCCGCCGCCCCCACAACCGGCTCGAAAATATAGGCGGCAATCGTTTCCGGCCCTGCGGCCACAATCGCCGCCTCTAATTCAGCCGCACAGGTCTCGGCCACCTCCCCGGCGGGCGGGCGGTATGCATTGACCGCCGCGACCTTGATCGACGGGATAAACGCGCCTTCATAGGCCAAGGTCCGCTCGGCAAAACCGGAAACCCCCAGCGCTCCAAGGGTATTGCCATGCCAAGACCGCTGCCGCGAAATGAACCGCCGCCGCGATTTACGGCCCAGGGCTGTCTGATACTGCAAGGCGATTTTCAGACAGCTTTCCACCGCCTCGGACCCGCCAGACACAAACACCATTTCGCGCAACGCGCCGCCCGCATTGGCGCGGATGATCTCGGTCAATTCCTCCAGAGCATCGGTGGTGAAATTATAGCGATACCCGTGGGCAATCTCGCCCAACTGCGCCACGATCGCGGCGTTCACCTCATCGTTGCCATGCCCCAGACAATACACCGCAGGTCCACCAGACCCATCGATATATTGCTTGCCCGAGGCGTCCCAAAGATAACTTCCCTTGCCCCGAACCACTTTCGGCAAGGCGGTCGTCGCAGTCAAAGCATCCTTGGCGGCACTCATCTTTATCTCCCTATCCCGCACCAACCATGCCAGCACGCCCTTTCGCCGACAAGAGCAAGCTCCCTTGCCAGCCCCCCCAAATCCGCTATCCTTTGCGCATTCATACGGAGGCTTTCATGCGAACCCTTGCCCTTGTCGCGCTGTTGCTGCCATTTCCGGCCATGGCGGATCAGATTTTTGCCAAAAGCCATATCACCTCGATCACCCTTTACCCCGAAGGGGCGCAAGTTACCCGCGATGTAACCTTCACCGCGCTTCCCGGCGCGCATGATCTTTTGATCACCGATCTGCCCTCGGGGATCGTGCCCGACCTGATCCGGCTGTCCTCACCCGATCTGCACCTTGGCGCGTTTTCGCTGCGCACAGATCGCCTGCCGCCGCGTGATGAGCCATCCAGCCCCGCGATGGCCGCCGCCAAGGCCGCAGTTGATGCAGCCACCCTCACCGTCGCCACCGCCCAAGCAACCATTGATGCGATCAACGCCCGTGTCGAAGCTGCCGAAGCGCAGTCGGCGTTTCTCAAGGGCATCAAGGCCGAAGGCGGCACCTTGGCCGTCGATACCCTGCAAGGCATCGCCAAAATGGTCGGCACCGAAACCCTGACCGCCCGCCAAGCGGCCCTTGCGGCGCTGGCCGATCTTCCGGCCGCGCAAAAGGCGATGACGGCTGCACAAGACTCCCTGTCCAAGGCACAGGCCGCCCAAGATGCCTTGTCCCAGCGCGATGAAAACTACACCGCCCTCTCTGTCGCCATTCAGGCCGACACCGCAGGCGAAGCCCATATAACGCTCAGCCATTACGTCGAGAATGCCAGCTGGCAGCCGGTCTATGATCTGAACCTGACCCGCAAAGACACCCCCGCCCTGACCATCTCGCGCGGGGTTCTGGTCAGCCAAAGCTCGGGCGAGGATTGGGCCGATGTTGCCCTGACGCTGTCCACAGCCCAGCCATCCGAGCAATCCGAACCCTCGCAGCTTTACGCCCAATTGCGCAGCATCGGTGATCCGGAAGCGCCAGTGCAAGCCCTGAGCAAAACCGCCTCGGAGGGCGATGCGATGGCGGCCCCCGTCACCGAAGCGATGATGGAACCCACCGCAGCCTCGGCCGAACTGCAAGGCGATGTTGTGGTTTACGTCTATCCCTCCCCGGTTTCGGTGGCATCAGGCGTTGAAAACCTGCGCCTTGCGCTGGACGAGAAAACCACCACCCCCACCATCGAGGCCCGCGCGATCCCGCGCTATGACCAAACCGCTTTCCTTCTGGCCAGCTTTACCAATGACACCGGCGAAATCCTTTTGCCCGGTCAGGCCTTTTTATCGCGCGAAGGCACCCTTGTCGGTTCGGCCTGGCTTACCGGCGTTGCGCCCGGCGATACATATGAGCTTGGCTTTGGCGCGATCGAAGGTCTGCGCCTGAAACGTGACGAGCCCAAACGCTCGCAAGGGGACCGTGGCATCATCACCTCGTCAACCCAGATCGCCGAAGAGGCCGTGCTGAAAATTGAGAACCTTACCAATGAATCCTGGCCCGTTAAACTGATGGATCAAGTGCCCTATTCGGAACAAGAGGATCTTGAGATCAGCTTTACCGCCGATCCAAAGCCCAGTGAAACCGATGTGAAGGGTCAGCGCGGCGTTCTGGCCTGGAGTTTTGATCTGGCTGCGGGCGAAAAGAAAGAAGTCATGTTGAACAGCCTGATCACTTGGCCCTCGGGCAAGGTTCTGCAATAGGGGGCGGCATTTCCCCGCGTTTCGGCTGCCTAGCCTTTCTCGGCCAGCGCCTTCAAATGCGCCAGCCCGGTTTCGAAATCCGGCCCGACCCAGCGGTCCATCATCAGCCCCATCCATCGACCCACCGGATTGAACCCCATATCCGAGGTAAGCGACCACTCAACCCTTGTGCCCAGCTCTTGGGTTGACAGATCAATCACCGCCAGCGAGGGCCCCATTTGCCCAAACATCAGCCGCGATTCCACGCGCTCACCCGGCGCGCTTTGGGTGATTTCCTGCGTGCCATTGCCGACCTGCGCCATCGCCGAGGACCAGCCCATTTTTGCGCCCACCCCGGCCTCCGGGCCAGAAAACACCAGCTTGATCGCCGGATCGCGCCCGATCCACGGCGACCATTCCGCCATGCGTTTCAGCGAATTGACCAAAGGGAAAACCGTCTCAACCGGGGCATCAATCACCACATCGCGCGTCACAGTCACGTGGCGTGGCAAGGCAAAGGCACCAAGACCCAACAGAACAGCCAAACCAAGAACATAGATAAGAAATCGCCGGATCATGCGCATGGCCGCTCCTCTTGTTGCAGCGCCACCCTAACATAGGCCGCCCGGTTTACGAACCGGCCTTTGCCGCAGATGGCGATGCACCGCCGAGATCAGACCGGCACGAAAGCCTTGCGCGCGGGATCAAACTGCTCAAGCGCGCCCGCCCCGGTATCCGTCCAAAGCCCGTGCAGCGTCAGCCGGTCATCCTCGACCGCCGTTTTCACAAAGGGAAAGCTCATCAGATTGTCCAGCGACACCAGCACCGCCTCTTTTTCCAGCGCGGTCAGCACCTCGGCCTCGGGCAGATGTGATACCCGTTGATAGCCGGGGCGCAAGATATCCATCCAGCGGCCGACGAAACTGGATTTCTCCTCCAACTCGGGGGCATGGCCTGAACACATCGCATGGCACCCTTTCACCCCGCCGCAATTGCTATGCCCCAACACCACAATATGCGCCACGCCCAGCGAAGTGACCGCAAACTCCACCGCTGCCGAAGTGCCATGACGCTCGCCATCAGGCGTGTAAGGGGGCACAAGGCTCGCGATATTGCGATGGATGAAAAACTCGCCCTCATCGGCGCCAAAGATCGAGGTGACATGCACCCGGCTGTCGCAGCAGGAAATCACCATCGCCCGCGGATGCTGCCCGCTTTCGGCCAGCCGGCGATACCAGGCCTTGTTGTCTTGATAGGTGGTCGCGCGCCAGCCATGAAATCGCTGAACCAGATAGGCAGGAAGGGGGCGTGCGGCCGTCATCAAGTCCTCCAAGGCAAACTGCATCCTTGGTATGCTGCATTCGCAGAAAATTCGAGCGGTTTCTTTTCCGCCCGGCAACCTTTTCTTCAGCACGTCAGGGCAAACTGATCTTGGGTGTGAAATGGAAGGTGTGGGAAAAATGGCCAGCAATGTGTTTGCTCTGCAACCGAAAGAACGGGTCCAGCAGGACGCCGAACCGATCGCGACGATTTATCGAAACCTTGGCACCTCTTCTGCCGAACAGGTGGTCACGCGGGCTTTGGGCGAGCTTGCGCTGACCATGGCGGGCCTTGCCAGCCAGGTTCGCGCGCATGATCTGACCGATATCACCCGACAGTTGCGCCGTTTGCAACGGATGGGCGAAAATCTGGGTCTGGTCAGCCTTGGCCTTGTCGCCGGTGATGTTCGCGCCTGCCTTGATCGCGGCGATGTCACCGCCTTTGCCGCCGTTTGGGCACGGCTCTTGCGGATCGCCGAGCGGTCCTTGATCTCTGACAAGGATATGCTGGATCAAACTTCCAGCTAAGGGTCTTGCGGGCGGCGCACAAAAAGCTAGGCTTCGGGCACCCTCAAAAGGACTGCCCCGATGCCCCCCGCTTTTGCCGACCCCACAGCCCAAGCACGTATTCTTACCGTGATCGCGCCCGAATCTTTGGCCGCTCATCTGGCGACTCTGCCAGATCAGGCGCGCAATTGGCTTGCAGCGACAGGTTTTAAGGCTGATTTGGGCGATATCCGGCTTTTGCCCGGCGCAACGGGCGTTGAAAGCGCGGTGATTGGCCTCGGCAGCGCCAACGCCCGCGCCCGCCTGCGCTTTGGGCTGGTGAAAGCGTTAAACACCCTTCCCCAAGGCGCTTGGCGGTTGGAGGGCGACCTGACTGCGGCGCAAAAGGATGAAGCGGCGCTGGGTTGGCTGCTCGCCCAATACCGATTTGACCGCTACCGCAAGCAAACCCCGCCCCTCGCGCAACTGGTCGCCCCCATGGGCTGCGACGCGGCCCGGCTGGTCGCGATGGCCGAGGGCGAATACCTGACCCGCGATCTGATCAACACCCCGGCCGCCGACATGGGGCCAGAAGAGCTGCACGCCGCCGCCGAAAGCCTCGCCACCCGCCATGGCGCGAAATTTCACGCCATTGTCGGGCATGATCTGCACACCCAGAATTTCCCGAT
>CBDUEF010000194.1:0-5572 GCA_965366095.1 uncultured Cypionkella sp.
CCTGAAGTGCGGCCTCGCGGGTGTCCGACAGGCGCACCTCGACAAAGGCCACATGTGACAGGCCCATGCGGGCTGCATTCAGAGTGGCGTGGTAGCCGGTGATCACGCCGGATTCCTCAAGCCGTTTCATGCGGGCTTGGGTCGGCGATTTCGAGAGCCCGATTCGCCGCGCGAGTTCGGTGGCGCTGATGCGGCCATCGCCAGCCAGCTCGCGCAGGATGGCGTGATCGAACCTGTCGAGAGCGTGCAGGGCGTTTGGCATGTGATTTCCGGGTTTTTTAGGCGGATTGGCTGATCATTAGGATATCTTCGGGAAAACAGCCTGTCAAACCTGCGATATGATGGGCGAAACCTATGGGAGTATTGAGATGACCGATTGCTGGGCCGTGATTGACCGCCAATCCTTGCGTGACGAGGCTGATCTGGTGCGCGCGCTGATCAGTGAGGCGGGGCTTGATGCCACCGCGCGGGTGCGGATCACGGCGGCGGGGGCCGAGTATGTGCGGCGCATCCGGGCCTCGGTCAAGCCGGGGTTGATGGAGGTGTTTCTGGCCGAATACGGGCTGTCGACCGATGAGGGCATCGCTCTGATGTGTCTGGCCGAGGCGCTTTTGCGGGTGCCGGATGCGGAAACCATGGATGCCCTGATCGAGGACAAGATCGCGCCATCGGATTGGGGGCGGCATTTGGGCAAATCTTCGTCGAGTTTGGTGAATGCCTCGACATGGGCCTTGATGCTGACGGGCAAAGTGCTGGACGAGGGCAAGACCTCTGTTGTGGGGCATCTGAAAGCCGCCGTGAAGCGGTTGGGCGAGCCGGTGATCCGCACGGCGGTGACGCGGGCGATGAAAGAGATGGGGCGCAATTTCGTTCTGGGCGAAACCATTGAAAAGGCAATGAAACGCGCGACTGAGTTGGAGAGCAAAGGCTATACCTACAGCTATGACATGCTGGGCGAGGCGGCGCGCACCGAGGCCGATGCGCGGCGTTATCACCTGAGCTATTCGGCGGCGATCACCTCGATTGCCAAGGCCGCCACCAAGGGCGATATCCGCTCGAACCCCGGCATTTCGGTGAAGCTCTCGGCGCTGCATCCGCGCTATGAGGTCGCCAAGCGCGAGCGGGTGATGGAGGAGTTGGTGCCGCGGGTGCGGGCTTTGGCCGGTTTGGCCAAGGCGGCGGGCTTGGGCTTCAACATTGACGCCGAAGAGGCCGATCGGTTGGCGCTGTCGTTGCAGGTGATCGAGGCGGTGCTGGCCGATCCGGCGCTGCGCGGTTGGGATGGCTTTGGCGTGGTGGTGCAGGCTTATGGGCGGCGTGCGGGCGCGGTGATTGAATGGCTTTATGCGCTGGCCGTCAAGTTGGATCGCAAGATCATGGTGCGGCTGGTCAAGGGTGCCTATTGGGACGCCGAGATCAAGCGCGCGCAGGTTTTGGGGCTGGAAAGTTTCCCGGTCTTTACCCGCAAGCAAGCGACGGATGTCAGCTATATTGCCAATGCCAAGAAACTCTTGGGCATGGTGGACCGGATTTATCCGCAATTTGCGACCCATAACGCCCATACCGTGGCGGCGATCATGGATATGGCCGATGACAAGCGCGCCTTTGAATTCCAGCGCCTTCACGGGATGGGCGAGCGGCTGCATGACATCGTTTTGACCGACAGCGGCACGCGCTGCCGGATCTATGCGCCGGTGGGGGCGCATCGCGATTTGCTGGCTTACCTGGTGCGGCGCTTGCTGGAGAATGGGGCGAATTCGTCTTTCGTCAACCAGATTGTCAATGAGGAGGTCTCGCCCGAACGGGTGGCCGCCTGTCCGCTGGAGGCGATGGAGGCGATGGACCCGGTGGTTTCCAAGGCGATCACCACGGGGCCGGATTTGTTCGGCACGCGGCGCAATTCCCAAGGCTGGGACCTGACCGACAGCGGCGATTTGTCGGAGATCGAGACCGCGCGCGCGCCCTATCTTAGCCATGAGTTTGAGGCGGGCCCGGTTCTGGCCGGGCGGATGCTGGGCGGTTTGCGGTTGGATGTGAGCAACCCCTCAACAGGTGAGCGGGTGGGGCAGGTGCTGACCTCGGCCCCCGGCGATATTGATACAGCGCTGCGTCTGGCCGAGCCTTGGGCCGCCAGTGCCGAGGTGCGCGCCGAAGTGCTGCACCGCGCGGCTGATCTTTATGAGGCCGATTTCGGCGGCTTCTTTGCGCTTTTGGCGCGGGAGGCCGGGAAATCGCTGGCCGATGCAGTGTCGGAATTGCGCGAAGCGGTGGATTTTCTGCGCTATTATGCCGATGGGGCGGCGGGGCTGAGCGCGCCCGCGCGCGGCGTGTTTGCCTGCATCAGCCCTTGGAATTTTCCGCTGGCGATTTTCTCGGGGCAGATCGGTGCGGCATTGGCGGCGGGCAATGGCGTGATCGCCAAACCGGCCGAGCAGACGCCGCTGATTGCGGCGCGGGCGGTGTCCTTGTTGTTGCAGGCGGGGGTTCCGCCAAGTGCTTTGCAACTGTTGCCCGGCGATGGCGCGGTGGGTGCAGCACTGACCCGAGATGCGCGGATCAAGGGCGTCGCCTTTACCGGATCGACCGAAACCGCGCTGAAAATCCGCGCGGCGATGGCCGAGCATCTGGACCCGACGGCGCCTTTGATTGCCGAAACCGGGGGGCTGAACGCGATGCTGGTCGACAGCACGGCGCTGCCCGAGCAGGCGGTGCGGGATATTCTGGCCTCCTCTTTCCAATCGGCGGGCCAGCGCTGTTCGGCTTTGCGCTGCCTTTATGTGCAGGAAGATGTGGGCGAGACCGTGCAGGAGATGCTGTTTGGCGCGATGGACGAGTTTTCGCTGGGCGATCCCTGGTATCTGGTTAATGACATTGGCCCGGTGATTGACGGCGAGGCGCAAAAGGGCATTGCCGAGTATATCGCCGCCGCGCGCATCGAGGGCCGGGTTCTTAAGGAAATGGTCGCGCCCAAGGTGGGCACGTTCATTGCGCCGACGGTGATCAAGGTAGGCGGTATCGCCGATATGCCGCGTGAGATTTTCGGCCCGGTGTTGCATGTGGCGACCTTTGGCGCGAAAGAGGTGGATCAGGTGGTGCAGGCGGTCAATGCCACTGGATACGGGCTGACATTTGGCCTGCACACGCGCATTGATGACCGGGTGCAAGCGGTGACCGAGGCGCTGCATGTGGGCAATATCTATGTGAACCGCAACCAGATTGGCGCAGTGGTTGGCAGCCAACCCTTTGGCGGCGAAGGGCTTTCGGGCACTGGCCCCAAGGCGGGCGGGCCGGAGTATCTGACGCGGTTTACAAGGCTGGAGACGCCCGAGGCCGGGGCCGAGGCGCGCAAGCTGAGTGAGGCCGAGGTTGCGGCTGCATTGCGCGCTGCGCCTGCGGCACCTGATCATCCCGCGCGCATCCTGCCGGGGCCAACGGGCGAGTCCAACCGTTTGACCGCCACCGCGCGTTTGCCGATTCTGTGCCTTGGGCCGGACAGCGCTGCGCAGGCCGAAGCAGTGCGCAAGCTGGGCGGATTGGCGGTTGAGGCTGCGGGGCTGGAGCCCCTTGCCCTTTCCAGTCTGACCGGGTTCTCGGCTGCGATCTACTGGGGCGATGAGGCCACAGCACGGCGGTATGCGCAGGCTTTGGCCGCCCGCAAGGGGCCAATCCTGCCCTTGATCGGCACCTTGCCCGACGCTGGCCATGCGGTGCTAGAGCGTCATATCTGCATCGATACCACCGCTTCGGGCGGCAATGCGCAGCTTTTGGCGGAAGTCTCGGCGGGCTAAACACTTGACGCGGTGGCGCGGATCGGAAAATCTAGGCTATGTTTCCGATCCGCGATCACAACCCATCCGAGCGCAGGCCCTTCGTGACCTATGCGCTGATTGCGATCAATATCGTGATCTTTTTCAGCTATTGGGACCGGATTGATCATGGCCGGGCGATGGATGTGTTCTTTTTCAACTGGGGTCTGGTGCCGGGGCGGATCACTTCTGGCTTTGGCTATGACACGCTGATCACCTCGATGTTCCTGCATGGCAGCTTTTTGCATCTGGCGGGCAATATGCTGTTCTTGTGGATTTTCGGCGACAATCTGGAAGACGAGATGGGGCATTTCGGCTTTGCCGCCTTTTACATCGCGGCAGGGCTGGCGGCGGCGGGGTTGCAGATTGCGGCTGATCCTGCCTCACCTGTGCCGATGGTGGGGGCCTCGGGGGCGATTGCCGGGGTTTTGGGCGGGTATCTCTTGCTTTATCCGCGCGCCAAGGTGGATGTGCTGATCATTTTCGTGATCTTTTTCCGGATTTTCACCATTCCGGCCTGGGTGGTTCTTGGCCTGTGGTTCGCGCTGCAATTTTTCAACAGCGCCAGCAATTCTGCCGATGGCGTGGCCTATATGGCCCATGTGGGCGGGTTTATTGGCGGGTTGATCCTGACCGTTCCGGTCTGGCTGCAGCGCGGCGCGCGCGGCTATTGGGCGCGCACATTGGGGCGGCCACCGCATCCGGCGGCGCAGTATGAGCTGTCGCCGTCGCGAATACCGCGGGTTGTGCGTCGGCGCTGAAAACTGCCGTCAGTCGTTGCGGATGACTTTGCAAAAGGGCTGGAACAGCGGATCGTTCGAGCAGAGGACTGCGCCCTTTTCCAAGATGTCATAGCCTTCGCGGATTGGGGCCACCATTCCGCCGGCCTCTTTCACCAGCAAGATCCCGGCGGCGATGTCCCAGGGCTGCAACTCGCGCTCCCAAAAGCCATCAAAGCGGCCTGCGGCAACATAGGCCAGATCGAGCGAGGCCGCCCCCCAGCGCCGCATTCCGGCGCAGGCGGGCATCAGCCGGGCCAGATCGGCCAGCATCGCGGGCAGGGTTTTTTTCGCGCCGAACGGCACGCCGGTGGCGAACACCGCCTCGTGCATGTGGCGACGGCCCGAGACCCGCAGGCGGCGATCGTTCATCCAGGCGCCCGAGCCTTTTTCGGCAAAGAACATCTCGTCTTTGGCGGCATCATAAACCACGGCAGAGACGATCTCGCCCTTGTGTTCCAGAGCGATCGAAATCGCCCAATGCGGCATGCCGTGCAGAAAGTTGGTGGTGCCATCCAAGGGATCAACGATCCAGCGCCGGGTGGGGTCGGCACCAAGGGTTGCGCCGGTTTCCTCGCCAAGCCAGCCATAGGTGGGGCGGCCAGCCATCAGATCCTCTTTGATCATCCGCTCGGCCTCACGGTCGGCTTTGGTGACGAAATCGCCGGGGCCTTTGGTGGAAACCTGAAGGTTTTCCACCTCGCGGAAGTCCTTGACCAGACTTTTGCCAGCGCGCCGCGCGGCCTTGATCATCAGGTTGAGGTTTGCGCTGCCCTGCATGGGTGTTCTCCGGTCCGGTTCAAGATTGGGGGCATACACTTGCAAGGCCGATAAGGGAAGGCCCTGAGGGTCTTTGAAGGGATCAGTCTTTCACCGCGCCAGTTCGCTGGCGAAAAAAGCCTCGGGGCTGTCTTCCTCGACCAGTTTCTTGCCGATGATGCGCCAGAAGCGGTTGGCGACATTGCGCACAAAGCTGCGGTCGTGGCT
>CBDUEF010000195.1:0-5566 GCA_965366095.1 uncultured Cypionkella sp.
GCCCCAGCCAGAACTGCGGCATCGACAGGCCTGAAACCGCGCCGATCATCGTGGACGTATCCAGAATACTGACGGGTTTCAGCGCCGCCAAAAACCCCAAGGGCACGCCGATCACCACGGCAAACACCATCGCCGCCGCCGCCAGCAGCAGCGACGCGCCGATCCGGTCGGAAATCACATCCCACACCGGCAACCTTGTGCGAAATGAGGTGCCAAGATCAAACTGGGCCAGATCGCCGATATAGCTGAAAAACCGCATATACATCGGCTGATCAAGGCCAAATTCGCGGTTCAACTGCTCGACATAGGCCGGATCATTGGCGCTTCGGCCATCCGCAATCAGGCTGGAGGCAAAGCTGCCCGGCACCACGCTGAAGATGATGAAGATCAGCAGAGCCACGGCGATGATCGTCGGAATCATCTGCAACAGCCGCCGGAGGGTGAATCGGATCAATGGAGCGTCCTTTCAATACTCCGGCCCACATAGAGCGGGCCGGAGTCTATTGCGTGGATCAGCTTACTTGCGCGACTCTGGGGCGGTGTCGTCGATCCAGATATCGCCATAGTCCTGAATCGCCATTTCGGTCGCATTTGCCTGCAAACCGTGGACCCAAGGCTGATAGGCCATAACCGCCTTGTTGTAGTTGAAGAACCACACCGGGGCGCCGTCTTGCAACTCGTCATTGGCTTGGCGCAACAGATCGGTACGCTTGGCGGGATCACGCTCGGCAGTTGCAGCGTCAAACAGCTTGTCAAACTCGGGGCTGTTGTAGGCCGAATAGTTGCAAGCACTTTGCGCGGTTTTCGAATAGAAGCAGCGCAGCGTCGACAACGCATCCGGGCCGCTGTTGTTGGACCACATATAGGCCTGGAAATCACCTGCCG
Source organism: uncultured Cypionkella sp. (assembly GCA_965366095.1). GTDB lineage: Bacteria > Pseudomonadota > Alphaproteobacteria > Rhodobacterales > Rhodobacteraceae > CBDUEF01. The sequence continues at coordinate 886 of CBDUEF010000195.1, forward strand.
GGATCACCTCGGACAGAACCGAGCTTTCCACCGGCTTGGCCACCAGCTTAACACCGACTTGCGCCAACATCGGGATCATCGCCTCGACAATCGGGATGCCCCAGCTTTCATTTTGCGTGGCAGTCAGCTCGAACTCGAACCCATCAGGATAACCGGCTTCGGCCAACAGCGCCTTGGCCTTTTCCGGATCGTAAGGATAGGGCTTGGCGGCCGTGTCAAACGCAGGCGATGTGGTGGGCAGCCAGCTAACGGCGCGATAGGCTTTGCCCTTGACCAGCTTGTCGATGATCAGATCGGCGTTGATGGCATAGTTCATCGCTTGGCGCACGCGCTTGTCAGCGAAGGGCTTGTATTTCGGGCTGAACCCGACGTTACGGGTGAACATCTCGGCCACTTCGAGGATGCCTTTGGCCAGATCAGGATCGGCCTGATAGGTCTGATATTGCGTGCCGCCCAGAACCGAAGTGTCGATCTCTTTGTTGCGGAAGGCCACATCGCGGGCCGAGGCATCTTCCATGATCACGACGTCAACTTCGTCGAGATAGGGTTTGCCCTTTTCGTAATACTTATCAAACTTGACCGCCTGCACCATCGAGCCGGGGATATGTTTGCCAAGTTTGAACGGGCCAAGTCCTACCGGATCCGTGCCAAAGTTGTGGTCGGCAGGCAGGTCGGATGGGTAGATCGACGCTTGGCGGGTAAGCAGATCGAAAGAGGGATCAACAGGAGCGGTAAACACCATCTGGAAGGTCAGATCGTCAACTTTTTTCAGCCCCGAAACATGCTCAGCCTTGCCAGATTTGAAATCTTCAACACCTTCAACATCGGCAAAATAGCGCGCGCCGGGGAAGGCGTTTTTCGGGTTGATGATCCGCTCATAGGACCAGATGATGTCATCTGCGGTAAAGGCGCTGCCATCGTGGAAGGTCACGCCCTCTTTCAGATGATAGGTCCAGGTCAGCCCGTCTTCCGAGACATCAACGCTGTTTGCAAGATCAAGCTCCGGCGTGTTGGTGGTTGAATTCCACTTGTAAAGGCTGCGCTGGATGGCAATGGCCGCGATTTCGTCCTGAGTTTGCGGCGTAGACTGTATATCCATCGTTGAAAAGCTGGAGCCATAAGGCGCTGTAAAGATCAGCTTTCCACCTTGGCGCGGTTCCTCAGCAAAAGCGGCAACCGAAGTTCCAAGCAGCAAAAGTGCAGCGAGTTTCATAGGCTTCAACATTTCATTTCTCCCAGTTTGGTGATTTTGTTAATGTTATCAGACAGCATGTTCATAGACAACGCGACCGTCAACGATGGTCATCACGCAATGCGTGTCATGCAAAATGTCCTCAGGGTCGGCGGTCAACAGATTGCGCGAGAACACCGCGATATCGGCCAACTGCCCAGCCACCAGCCGCCCCTTTACGGCTTCGGCCTTTTGCGAAAATGCGCCGTATTCGGTATACGCCTGCAAAGCCTCAGCAGGCGTTAAGCACTGGCGCGCGTCCATCACCGTGCCTTTCCATGTCTTGCGGGTAATCATCGTATAAAGGTTCGGCCATGGCAGCGGTTTGCAGACGGGCGCGTCCGATCCCGTGCCCGGCTTGAACCCCAGATCACGCCATGTGCGGATCGGATAGCTGGGCAAAGCGCGCTCTTGCCCCAGAACCGAGATATAGCTGTCGCCGAAATCATAGATAAAGGCTTGTTGTGGCACCGGGTAAATCCCCGCCGAAAGCATCCGCTGATGCTGCGGCGCGGTGGAAAAGCCGCAGTGCTCGATCCGGTGGCGGCGCTCGGGATCGGGCATTGCCACCAGCGCCTTTTCATAGGCGGTGATCAATTGGCCAATGGCGGCGTCGCCAATCGCATGGCAGGCCAATTGATAGCCCATAGCGTGATAATCGCTGACCAACTGTTCCAACTGCTCATCCGGCAGAATTTGCACGCCGATATTGTCGTCGCGCTGATCAGACCCAGGCAGATATGGCGCGCTCATCCAAGCTGTGCGCCCCCCGGCCGATCCATCAAGGAACAGTTTTACCGCACCCACCCGCAGCCAATCGTCACCCACGCCCGACACCAAGCCCGCTGCGTGACATTCCGCCACGACCGAGCGGTCGGGATCGCCAAGGAGCACCTGCCAAACCCGCACCGGCAGTTTGCCGTCGCGCTTGGCCAGATGATAGGCGCGGATCTCGCTGAACCCCGCCACCATGCCCACGGCGGCATCCATGCAACTGGTGATGCCCATCGAAAGCAAATAGTTACCCGCGCGCTCGATAGCGGCGATCTGCTGCTCGACAGTCGGGTCGGGCAGTTGCGAGCGCATCATGTCTTGCGCAGTTTCTGCAAAAAGCCCGGTTAGCCGACCGTTGATTTTTTCGATCAATCCGCCCGATGGGACAGGCGTGTTCTCGTCAATCCCGGCGTTTGACATCGCCAGACTGTTGGCAATTGCCACATGTCCACAGGCTCGCACCAAGAGAACGGGGTGATCGGGGCTGGCGGCGTCCAGTTCGCTGCGATCTGGGTGACGGCCGATGTCGAGTTTTACCTGATCATAACCACGTGCCATGATCCATTCGCCCTTGGGGGTTGTGGCCGCACGCTTGCGCAGGGCGTCTTGCAGGATGGCAAGCGTTGGGACCACATCAGGGCTGGCATCAACCCAATCCATTGTAAGGCCCAGCATGATCAGATGCAGATGGTCATCGTTCAAACCAGGTGAAGCGAAACGCCCCTGCAAGTCGATCACTTTTGTCTGCGGGCCGCGCAGTGCCAAAATCTGGGCATCGGTTCCGGTTGCCAGTATTTTGCCCTGCCAGATTGCCACCGCCTGACATTGCCCATCGTCCATCCCGCACCAGATGGCACCGTTGTGCAAGATCATGTCCGAGACCAAAGTGCCAAATGCCATTTGCATCAATCCTGTAAGTTCAATGATTCGTGATCATCGCGTGAGACTTGACCAGTTGAATGCGAATTGCAACGTAAGGTTCAATCGTTTTCCGCATCTGCGGAAGGGTCGCCTAGGCTATTTGAGCGGTGCATCGCAATCCACCCAAGGACAGCATTAGGATATCTTGGCGCTTGGCGATTGATTTCCGCACATTTTTTGAAGGTGTCCCGGAATAGTCGAAGATGCTCTAATCGCGCGCGAGTAGGATCAGCTTAAGCGTCTGGCATGACCGCATTTTCTTGCACACCATGCCACAGAATCAACGATCCGGTTGATCCTGTGGCCTAGGATTCGCGCGAGTGGGTCGACGATATCTGCTGATTTGCCGCCGGTATGTGATAATGGCCTGCCTCTGAGAATTTTCTCATGTTTGAATTAGGGTCCGGCCAAGCGAGGCGGCGGACGATGAAGCGAACGCAGTTCACGGACGAGCAGAACATCGAGATTTTCTGATCCTCCTCATACGCGCCGAACGCGTCATGCGCAGCTTGGACAGGATCAACGAAAGGCACGGCAAGCACGGGATCATTCGGGTCGATTATGGCCCCGACGGCCAACGGAAGGCGCCCAAGATCACGCCCCGCAATGGCTCTGGACTGACAACAACGACCACCGCAACAGACCTTTCATGGTTTGCAGACAAACCATGACCGAGCAACAGGACATAGGCGCCATCACACCCGCACAAAAACTGAAAATGGCCGCGTAAGTTCTACGACCGCACCCCGTTGAAAATGGGGGATTACCCACCCCGGCACACGTCCCGGTAGATTCGCCGATGATCAGATCATCGGCATTTTGAAAGAGCACGGGCCCCCGGGGTAGTCGCCCCGCGACCATTGAGGGTTTGGCACTAACCTGTTAGGAAGGCGCATCGAGGGTTCTTCAGGGAGTGGTCGGATGGCCGAGGAAAATGGCAGTGCGCCGCAAGTCAAAATGTCAGTACTGGCGCAATTTGTACGTGACATGTCATTTGAAAACATGGTGGCCCAAAAGGGGCTAACTGGCGCAGAGGTGCAGCCTGATATCCAGGTCGCCGTTAGCCTTGACGCACGCAAACGGGCGCCGGATCATCAGTTTGACGTTGTGACGAAATTCAAGGTTACCTCCAAGAACAAAATAAATGGCGACACGCTGTTCTTGATGGAGTTGGATTATGCGGGAATTTTTCATGTCGAAGGCGTGCCCGAGGATCAGATGCACCCATTTTTGTTGATTGAATGTCCACGTATGCTTTTTCCGTTCGTGCGGCGGATCATCTCTGATGTGACACGCGACGGCGGTTTTCCACCACTAAATATCGACACGGTGGATTTCCTCGCACTATATCGCTCCGAACTGCAACGGCGTACGCAAGCACAAGCCGGGCAATTGCAACCGAATTAGCTGTTCAGTCCCGGCATTTGATGGATTGGATTTAGGATGAACCTTTCAGGTTCGTTTGTCCATTGTTTGCAGACGGACTCGTAGGGCGTGAGGCTGTCCGTCCTGTCTGACATCAGCACCCGTGGGGCAGAATTGAGGATTTGATCAACGGAGGATTTTTGGTTCATCTTATCGATTAGGAGATCGAGGTGATGAAGAAACCTGAAACCTCAAAGGACGCGGCTGATAAGCTCGTCAAGAGCATCCGCCGCAAGACGCGCCAGACCTATTCTGCGGAGGAAAATATCCGCATTTGTCCGTCGTCGAATGATTTGGAACATCCTCGCTGATTTTGGAGCGGAAGGCTGG
>CBDUEF010000196.1:0-5566 GCA_965366095.1 uncultured Cypionkella sp.
ATGAGGCCCAAATGCCCGCGAACCTGACCTTTTCCGATCTGAAAACCGCCGTCGCCGCTGGCGAAATTGATACCGTCGCCGTCTGCATGGTCGACATGCAAGGCCGCCTGATGGGCAAGCGCTTCGAGGCGAATTTCTTTGTGAACTCTGGCCACTCCGAGACCCATTGCTGCAATTATCTTCTGGCCACCGACATGGAGATGATCACCGTCCCCGGCTATAAATCCTCCAGTTGGCAGGCCGGTTACGGCGATTATGCGCTGCGTCCCGATCTGTCCACCCTGCGCCGCATCCCGTGGATGCCCGGCTCGGCGATGGTGATGTGCGATGTGCTGGACCATCACGGCCACGCAATCGCCCATGCCCCGCGCAACATGCTCAAGGCTCAGGTCGCCCGCGCCAAGGCCATGGGCTTTGATGCGATGATGGCCACCGAGTTGGAGTTTTACCTGTTCGAAGAGGCCGCGAATGATCTCTTTGATACCGGCTACCGCAGCCTCACCCCGATGGCGCGGCACAATGTCGATTACTCGATCTTCGGCACCTCACATGACGAGCGTATCATGCGGGCCGTGCGCAACGGTCTTTACGGCGCGGGCATCCCGATTGAATGCTCCAAAGGCGAGGCCGAGGCCGGACAGGAAGAGGTGAACGCCAAATATTCCGACGCGCTGGATACCGCCGATATGCATGCGGTGATCAAAACCGGCGTCAAGGAAATCGCACAATCGCTGGGCGCGACCGCCAGCTTCATGGCCAAATACGATCACCGCCGCGCGGGCTCGTCCAGCCATGTGCATCAATCCTTATGGACCGACGGCAAACCAATGTTCCGGGATGAAAAAGACGCCCATGGCATGTCGGCAGTGATGAAGCAGTATATGGCGGGCCAACTGGCCCATGCCGCCGAAATCACCTATTTCCTTGCGCCCTATGTCAACAGCTACAAGCGTTTCGTGGTCGGCATGTTCGCCCCCACCAAGGCGGTCTGGAGCCGTGACAACCGCACCGCAGGTTTCCGCGTGTGCGGCGAAGGCACCAAGGCGGTTCGGGTGGAATGTCGCATTGGCGGCGCCGATCTGAACCCCTATCTTGCCTGCGCGGCCTTGCTTGCGGCCGGGCTGGACGGGATCGAGCAGAAAATGACGTTAGAGCCCGAGGCCCAAGGCGATATCTACAATGCTGGCAAGGTCCGGGAAATTCCGCGTACCCTTGGCGCTGCTGCCGAGGCCCTGAACGGTTCCACCATGCTGCGCGCCGCCTTTGGCGATGATGTCGTCGATCACTATTGCCACGCCGCCGCTTGGGAGGTGTCCGAGCAAAACCGCGTCGTCACCGATTGGGAAGTGCAGCGCCTGCTGACACGCGCCTAAGGCCTGCAAACCCCCTTCACCGGGGCCGAAATCGGGGCTATGCCCCACCCTATCATCGGCGGAACCTCCGCCAACACAGGACGAAACCATGAAGCCGATACAACTGATCTCTCCCGTCGATGGCTCTGTCTATGCCGAAAGGATGCCGCTGTCGCTGGAGGCCGCCCGCGCCGCCGCCGCCCGCGCCCGTGCCGCCCAAAAGGGCTGGGCCGCGCGCCCCTTGGCCGAGCGCATCGCGCTGGTGAAAGCCGGTGTCGCCAAGCTCAACGAGATGACCCCGCGCGTGGTTGAAGAACTCGCGTGGCAAATGGGCCGCCCCACCCGCTATGGCGGCGAGTTTGGCGGCGTGAATGCCCGCACCGACTATATGTCGGACATCGCGGCCAAAACCCTGGCCCCCGAGATGATCGAAGACAGCGATAAATTCCGCCGCTATCTCGCGCGGGAGGCTTTGGGCGTGGTCTTCATCATCGCGCCGTGGAATTACCCCTACCTGACGACCATCAACACGCTGGTTCCGGCCCTGATCGCGGGCAATACCGTGGTGCTGAAACATGCCAGCCAAACCATGCTGGTGGGTGAGTTGATGGCCGAGGCCTTCCACGCCGCAGGCATCCCCGCCGATGTGTTCCAGAATGTCGTGCTGGATCACGCCACCACCGAAGATCTGATCGCCAACCGCGCCTTCAACTTTGTGAACTTCACCGGCTCGGTCGGCGGCGGTCAGGCGATGGAACGCGCTGCGGCTGGCACCTTTACGCCTCTGGGGTTAGAGCTGGGCGGCAAAGACCCCGGCTATGTCCGCGCCGATGCCGATCTTGATTCTGCCGTCGATACGCTGATGGATGGCGCGATGTTCAACGCGGGCCAATGCTGCTGCGGGATCGAGCGGATTTATGTCCATGAATCCCTCTATGACGCCTTCGTTGAAAAATCGGTGGCTTGGGTCAAGGCGCTCAAACTCGGCAACCCATTCAACGCCGACTCCACCCTCGGCCCGATGGCCAACAAGCGTTTCGCCGCCGTCGTGCGCGGCCAGATTGCCGAGGCCATCGCCGCTGGCGCCAAGGCCCTGATCGCCCCGGCGCTGTTTCCCGCCGATGATGGCGGCGCCTATCTTGCGCCGCAAATCCTCGTGAATGTCGATCACTCCATGCGGGTGATGATGGAGGAATCTTTCGGCCCGGTGGTCGGTATAATGAAGGTCAAGGACGATGCCGAGGCGCTCAAACTGATGAACGATAGTCCCTATGGCCTGACCGCTTCGGTCTGGACCAAGGATTACGACACCGCCGCCGCTTTGGGCTCGCAGATCGAGACCGGCACCGTGTTCATGAACCGCGCCGATTACCTTGATCCGGCCCTGTGCTGGACCGGCTGCAAAGACACCGGGCGCGGCGGCAGCCTGTCTTATCTGGGCTTTCACTCCGTCACCCGTCCGAAATCCTATCATCTCAAGAAGGTGCAGAAATGACCCATAACGTTCCCAACCGGAACTGGTCCTACCCCACAGCGATCAAATTCGGCGTTGGCCGGATTTCCGAATTGGCCGATCATTGCAAAGCGGCGGGCGTGAAAAAGCCGCTGTTTGTCACCGACAAGGCGCTGGCCAGCCTGCCGATCACCGCCGATGCGGTGGCGATCCTCAAGGTCGCTGGCCTTGGCTCGGCGGTGTTTTCCGAAGTCGACCAGAACCCGAACGAAACCAACATGGCCGACGGGATCAAAGTCTATCTGGCCGGCGGCCATGATGGCGTGATTTGCTTCGGCGGCGGCTCGGCGCTTGATCTGGGCAAAATGATCGCCCTGATGGCGCATCAAAAGAAAGAGCTTTCGGTCTGGGATCTAGAAGACATCGACGATTGGTATACCCGCGCCGATAGCGACAAAGTCGCCCCGATCATCGCCGTGCCCACCACCGCGGGCACCGGCTCCGAAGTGGGCCGCGCCGGTGTTTTGACCAATTCGGTGACGCATAAGAAAAAGATCATCTTCCACCCCAAACTCTTGCCAGTGGTGGTGATCTGCGATCCGGCGCTGACCGTGGGGATGCCGAAATTCATCACCGCTGGCACCGGCATGGATGCGCTCGCCCATTGCCTTGAGGCCTTTTGCTCGCCCATCTATCACCCGATGTCGCAAGGCATCGCCCTTGAAGGCATGCGGCTGGTGTTTGAAAACCTGCCCAAGGTCTATGCCAACCCCAACGATCTGGACGCCCGCGCGCATATGATGTCTGCGGCGGCGATGGGGGCGGTTGCCTTCCAGAAAGGCCTTGGCGCGATCCACTCGCTTAGCCATCCGGTCGGCGCGGTTTATGGCACTCACCACGGCACCACCAATGCGGTGGTCATGCCGATGGTGTTGCAAGCTAACCGTGCCGCGATTGAAGACCGCATCACCAAAGCCGCCGCCTACCTTGGCTTTGACGGTGGCTTTGACGGGTTCCATGACCAGATCATGGAGCTGCGCGCCCTGTTGAGCATCCCCGCCAACCTGTCGGCGATGGGCGTGCAATTTGGCGATCTCGATATGCTCACCGAAATGGCGCTGGAGGATCCGTCCTGTGGCGGCAACCCCATCCCGATGACGCGCGACTACACCCGCACGCTGTTTGACGCCTGCATGTAAGCAAACCGCCCTTCGGGAGAGACCCCGAAGGGCGAAACCCTATCGCGTGATCAGCGCATAGGGGTCAAATGGGCCACCCACCAGAGACATATTAGGATAGTCCGTCACCGAAATACTGCCTCGCCCCATCGGGGCCGGATTGTTGATACGGATCATCCGGGTAAATGGCGTTCCGGCCGAGAAAAAGCCGCTGATCACCACCGCATGCAACCCGCCGCTTACCCAGCGCCCGACCAGAATCGCTGGACCGCGCTGCACGACTGGCTCCAATTGTTCCACCGTCATCGGCACCATCGGATGCAACCGCATCCGCAACTCACGCGCAAATGTGGTCAGATTGTTCAGATCAGGGGCCAAACCACCCGGAGCCATAACAGGAGTATAGGGCGTATTCACTGGCTGGAAATTCGCCGCCGAGGGCACATCGCTTGACATCCGCCCCGTGGCCAGCCCCGCAGCCACCACCCAGCAGCTCATCGCGGTATTCTGCCCTACCATCGGCAGCGGGTGGCTGATCTCAACCTGCAAACCCAATGCCCGCCAAGTGTTTTGCCCGGCTATCCCATCCGCCGTCAGCCGACCAAGCGGACCGCGATATTCAGATTGAAACCGGATCAACAGGGCCTCGGTTCGATTGCCAAAATCATTGTCTTCATCAAGCACATCCGCATCACGCACCTGAGTGAAGGCTGCATTCAACAGGCGTTGCAGGTAAATATTATGCGGATCAGCACGATGCTTGCGCAGGGTTTGCATGGATAAACTCCTTGAAAATTGGTCTGTAGGTGACAATAAAAATCCGTTCAACACCGTCAGAGTATCATGCGACAGGCTCGGCTCAAACAAGTTTGAGCAGCGCACAACCGGCGAAAACCAGCGGGCGTTCACATCGCCGTTTGGGAAATCCCCCGGTTCGCGCTATGCTGGAACGACTCAACCGCAAGGAGCATTCCATGACCAAGCATCTGGCCGATCACCGCAAGGCATCGCAGGGCGGGCGCGTGAAGCACTTCCTTCGCATCGCCCAAGACGGCAGCAGTTCCGTCTGGCGTCGCCTGTTCCAGCAACCTCGCAGCCGCAGCGACAGCAACCGTCGTACGCTGGAATATATCCGCATTGAGCACGGGCGGGATGATTTTTCGGGGCGTTAAGACTCTGGGGCGGTGGACGGGCTCGCCCACCGCGTCCGCATTTCATCTTGGCCCAAATACTCATCTTTGGCACTGTCAACAAGACTGGCCTTAGGGCGCAAAACCTTTCGGCCAGGTTTAGGGCCAGGCTCGCTACCCCATCGGTTTTTCTGTGGACAGCCGCGCTATCAGACCACGTAGGTATTTTTCTTGGCCCGCAAGGATCGGGCCTCCCTAGGCACAATCGTAAAGGAAGGCCTCCAATTGCTGGCAGGCCGCCTCAACCTGTCCTCGGTTCCATTCAATAATCGCATTGATGACCGCAGGCGGCCCCGAGAAAAACCCAACCCGCTTATCCCCCTGCGCCGAAAGGTCGGCCAGTATCCTGTCACGGTCAGCAAAGCGGTCAAAGAAGGCAAAGGCAGCGTCAAC
>CBDUEF010000197.1:0-5560 GCA_965366095.1 uncultured Cypionkella sp.
CCAACGCGCTATGGCGATGGGTTGATCCGCGCCATGGTTGAGGCTGGGCGTGAGTTTGAAGCGGTGGTTTACGGCACCGAGGCGCTGGGCGTGATGCGGATTGAAAAGGGCCATGCGGCTGGCAATGAGCTGAATGGCACCTCTACCGCCGCCAATCTTGGCATGGCGGGGATGGTGAACAAGAAAAAGGATGCGATTGGGTCTACGCTGTCAGAGCGCGAAGAACTGGTGAAGCCCGATATCGCCATGCTGGTGGGCTTCAAGCCGGTTGATCCGGCAACAACTTTTGCCGCCGGCTCGCATCTGGTGGCGCGCAACGCAGACGCGGTGTCCAGCAACGATGAGGGCTATCTGACCTCGGTGTGCTACTCGCCAAATCTGGGCCATACCATCGGCCTTGGCTATCTGAAAAACGGCAAGGCGCGGTTGGGCGAGGTGGTGCGGGCGGTGAACCCGGTGCAGAACGCCGAATGCTTGGTCGAAGTGGTTTCTGCGCATTTCATTGATCCGGAAGGGGAGCGTCTTCGTGGGTAAACTGGTTCCGATTGCGCCACTGGGGGGCCTTGCGCCGCAGGTTGACCGCGTGGGCGGCGTGACAATTTCCGAAGTGGCCGACCGGGCGCTGGCCTCGGTGTCCTGCCGGATGGGCCGCGATGCAGGCTTTGCCGCAGCGCTCGAAAAGCTCTGCGGGATGGCCGCCCCCGGCCCCGGTAAATCGGCGGCGGGCGCGACATATACGCTCTATTGGACCGGCCCCGGCCAGTGGTTTGCCGAGGCACCTTTCGCCAGCCACGAAGACATTGCCGCGCAGATGAAGGCGGCCCTCGGTGCAGAGGCCTCGATCACCGAGCAAAGCGACGCCTGGGCGCGGTTTCGGATTGAGGGCGGGCAGGTTGTTGCGATGATGCAGCGGCTTTGTGGCGTAGATTCGGCGGCGATGGCGGCGGGCGATGTCACCCGCAGCATGATCGAGCATCTGGGCAGCCTGGTGATCCGCACCAAGGCGGGTTTCGAGATTCTGTGCCCGCGTTCAGGGGCCGGTTCCTTGCATCACGCCTTGGTTGGGGCTGCGAAAAGCGTTTCCTGATCAGACACTTGGCAGCTGCGCTTGCCCCAGCATCCTGCTGTGGGCAATGCGGCTGCGATCTTCTCGCGGGGATATGCCAAATGCCTCGGCATAGTGTTTTTGCAAGGTGGTGGTGGTCTCGTAGCCCACGGAAAACGCGATTTGGGTCAGGTTGGTCTTGGTGAACAGCACCAATTGCCGCGCCGCGCGCATCCTCAGGCTGCGATAGTAATGTGACGGGCTCATCCCGGTTGAGGTTTTGAACAGCCGCTCCAACTGGCGCGACGACAGCGCCACGGTGTCGGCGACCTCTTCCAGCGAGATCGACTGAGCGATATTTTGCGACAGGATCTCAATGGCGCGGCTGACCGGCTCGGGCAGCATGGCGGCGGTGTTCTTGGTGCGATGGGCCGGGATGATCTGGCGGTTGCCATCGACGCGCACAGTGGGGTGCTGAAACCAGCAGGCAACTTCGGTGGCGACATCCTCGCCCACGCGCTCGGCAATCAACGACAGCATGAAATCAAACGCCGCCGCCGCACCCGAAACAGTTTCCCGCTCACGGTCCAGAACGATCACCTCATCGCGTTGATCGTAATCGGGAAATTCATCGCTGAAGGCGGCGCTATAGCACCAGTGAACGCTGACGGCATGGCCCGACAGCAGCCCCGAACGCGCCAAAGGAAACACCCCGCCAGACACCGCTCCCAGCCGCAAGCCATGCCGGGCCAAGCGGCGCAGATGGCCATCCGAGGCGCGCGGATCAGTAAAACGCGACACCGGACTGCTGAGCAGGAAAAGCCGGTTCAGCCCCGCGCAATCGGCCAACGCCAGATCGGGATCAAAGCCCACCATTGCGCTGGATTCCACCCGCTTACCGTCTTCGGACAGGATTTTCCACGCGAAATGCACCTGTCCAGAAATCTCGTTGGCCGCGCGCAAAGGCTCGATCATCGAGGTGAGGCAGGACATCGGAAATCCCGGAAAGATCAGAAACCCCAAGGTCTCCGTTGCGACATTTTCAGCAGCCCTGTTATCTGGTGATTGAATCTTGTTCATCACATCACTACTCTCAGTGAAAATTCCGCCCTGAAGCTTTGATCTAACCAGTTCTGTTCAGAAAGACAAACCACGATGACACCGCCTGTGCTAGAGCAAGACCCCCACAAGCTGCGCGAGGGCCGAGAAAATATTCTTGAGGTTGCCATCGGCTATGAAGTGCGCAATTACCGTCAAAAAGCCGGGATGACCGTGGCCGACCTGTCGCGCCGTACCGGGCTTTCAATCGGGATGCTGTCAAAGATCGAACACGGCAATACCTCGCCGTCACTGACCACGTTGCAATCGCTCTCCCATGCGCTAAGTGTGCCGATAACTTCATTTTTCCGCCAGTTTGAAGACGTGCATGACGCGGTTCACACCTTGGCCGGTCAGGGCATCGACGTGGATCGCAGGGGCACCCGTGCCGGGCATCAATACGCGCTTTTGGGCCATATCGGCAGCAATACCACCGGGGTTCAGGTGGAGCCCTATCTGATCACCCTCACCTCGGAATCGGATGTTTTTCCTACCTTTCAGCATGAGGGGATCGAGACGATTTACATGCTTGAGGGTGAAATTGATTACCGGCATGGCCAGAAAATCTATCCTCTTAAACCCGGCGACACGCTGTTTTTTGACGCCGACGCCCCGCATGGGCCGACCACCTTGCGGAAACTTCCCGCAAGGTATCTGTCGATCATCGCCTATTCGCAGGCGAAGTGATCAATCGGCCCAGATGCCGGGTGAGGTTGGCGCGCCATCGTCGAATTTCGACAGATAGTCCATGATCACCGGCTTGTTGCGGATAAAGCCCTTATAAGTTGCCAACTCGTCCGGCAGCCCTTTCAAAACCCGATGAAAGCGGCGGCCCCATTTGGGCACGCTTACCAGATCCTCCAACCGGATCAGGTAGCAGCGGATCGGGAACACCAGCGCGTTGGACCGCGGCAAACGCCAGAAGCTTTGCAATTCAACCCGCAGATATTGTTTGTCACCGACATTTTCCGGGGTGATCGTTGCCTTTTCCGGCCCCCATTTGTGGTAATTCTCGGGCGAGGTATCAAGGTTGGGATTGACCGTCATCGTCCAGTTCAACCGACGCGCGGGCGCGCCTTGCTGCACCGACATCAGATATTTCAGCGCCCGTTTGAACACGCCCATTTCATTGGCCAAAGGCACCGGCGCGTGCCATTCGAAAAAGTTCATGCCAATGTCGAAATCAAGGCTCCAATCGGCCTGAGTCGTCACCGTTCCGGCATCCATCCACAGGTTTTCCTCGCGCTGATCCAGAATGGCGTAATCGCCTTGGGTCTGGCGGGTGATGTATTCCATCGGCCCATAGGGCAGGGTGGTGTTGTCCAGAAAGGTAAAGCTGTCGTCGATGCCCATCGGCTTGTTGATCCAGCGCCATTGGTCGCCGTTGCGGTGCAACTCAAACAGGTCGGGGTAGTCTTCGGATTTGCACACCATGATCAGTTCCAGCAGATCCCAACCCGCCAGATTCATATGCGGCAAGGACTGGCAACGCAGCGGATCATCGGCCAGCACCAAGGCACGGTCGCGCATCTCGGAAACGTAATGCTCATCGACATCAAAGCGCTTCTCGAACACCGAGCCCTCGGGGCCCGAGCGATGCGGCTCCATGTTCACCGAATACATGTAGCTGTCTTCGTGGAACGGAAAAGGAAAGCGCTTGATCGCCCAAGCCGAGTTGCGAAAGGTGTAATCGCCGCGAAAGGTCTCATTGTGGAACTGAATGGTCATGGGGTTCTCCTATCGGTCGAGCACAAGCAGTCGGCCTTCAAAGCGGCTGACGCAGGGCATGATCTTGGTGCAGGATTTCTTTTGATCGTCTTCAAGCCAATGGTCGCGGTGAATGAACTTGCCTTCATGTTCAAGCACATCGGTTTCGCACTGTCCGCAAGCCCCGCCTCGGCACAGATAGGGGGCGTCAACTCCGGCGGCCTCAATCGCCTCAAGCAGGCTTTGGTTTTCGCCGACATGAACGGTCTTGTTCGAGGCCGCGAGTTTCACCGTGAAAGGTGCGCCGGACTGAGGTGCGAGGAATTCTTCCGAGTGGACGGCGATTTTGGGCCAGCCCAAGGCCGCCGCGGTCTTTAGCACCCAAGCGATCATGCCCTTGGGGCCGCAGACGTAAAGATGCGTCCCCAGCGGCTGACTGGACAGCAGACGATCCAGCGCGATTCTCTGGTCAAGGTCATCGTAATAGATATGGACGTTGTTCGGATGCCTTGTGGTCAGCTCATCCACATAAGACCCAAGGGCTGCATTGCGCACCGAATAGTGCAACTCGAACGCGCCACCCGTGCGGGCAAGCTGTTTGGTTTGGGCAAGGAACGGCGTAATCCCGATGCCGCCTGCAATCATCAGGTGCTTTTTCGCGCGCAGGTCCAACCCGAACAGATTGACCGGATAGCCGATGGTCATCAGATCGCCGACACGCACCTTTTGGTGCATGAACAGCGAGCCGCCGCGGCCCTGATCATCGCGGCGCACCGAGATGGTATAGCTCGTGCCGTCAAAGGGATCGGACATCAGCGAATAGGGGTTCAGGCGCGTGGTGGCGCCGTCTTTCATCTCGATCACCGAATGCGCACCGCCCGAAAAAGGCGGCAGAGGGCTGCCATCGACAGCGGCAAAACGAAAGCGTTTCACCAGTTCGTTGACTTCGGTCACTTCGGTGACAACAGCGGCGATTTTGGCGGTTCCGGCGCTCATGCGTAGATCCCCTTTTTCGGTGGCACTTTGCCGGGGTCTTCGGCATCGACACAAACGCCCTGATAGGCGGCCATGCGGCGGGAATAATGGTCGCGCACATACAAGTTTAGCCCGCAATGGGCGCAGGTGAAAGGATCGGTTTCCACGTCTTCGGTAATGCCTTTGCAATGGACGCATTGCATTCGCCGCGCGGTCGAGCCGCGATGTTCGGTTTGGATAGCGTTATAGGGGATGCCCGCTTCGGTGGCCTCGCGCATTGCCTGGCCCATCATGCCCTCAGTTCCCGCCAGATAGACCTGCATGCCGACATGGGCATCCGACAGCACGCGACGAATGCGCGAGAGGGACGCTTCCCAAGTCGGGCCAATATAAAGCTGTGCGGGTTTGGTGGCAGCCAGATTCTCACCAAAGGACGTGCCTTTGCTGATGAAGATCACGTGCGATTTTGCCAGCGTCCCCGGTGCGGATTTCTCCAGATCAAGCAGCGCCTCGGCCCCTTCGGCATCGGCGATCATCAGATGCGCCACCCCGTCGCGGGGGGCAAGTGTGCCATAGACCGGGCGGGTGTAGATTGCGGGTGGGAAGTTGAATTTTGTCATGCAGTGGGCCTTTTTTACCCAAATTAAACCGGGTCTGGTCGAAACAAGACAGGGCGCAACGCGGCGCCCTGTCTTCATAGATCAATCCTTGGCGGTGCGGCGTTTCTTCTCGATG
>CBDUEF010000198.1:0-5540 GCA_965366095.1 uncultured Cypionkella sp.
TAACCTGAACCCGATGAGCCCCAGCCTTCCGCTCCAAAATCAGCGAGGCTGTTCCCAATCATTCGACGACGGACAGATCAGCAGTTCCTATAATCGATTTTGGCCTCAAAGAAATCGTATCACGAAAAACACATCCGGCAGCCTACCATAACTACTCAGATTTACGGAACAGTTTGAGTAAATCAACCGATCCACCCGATTTGGATGCAAGGTTAAGGTCGGATAGAATGTGTTCCAGATGTTCATGCATCAGCACCGCTGCCTTGTCCGCATCTTGTGCCATGAATGCCGCAACAATATTGGAATGTTCGGCATCACTACAGTTGGACGCGCCCGGAGCACCGTAAATCCCGATCAATAGTGAGGTCCGAGTCACCAACTCCTTGACCATCTTCAACATCACGCCGTTGCCAGCAATTTGGGCGAGCATGATGTGGAATTGACCCGACAATCGAATGGCATCGCGTCGATTGCCGTTTTTTTGTGCGTCGTATTCCGCAGCAAGATGTTTCTTCATCGAAGTGATATCTGCAGTGGTCGCCCGAACAACCGCCATCGTTGCGATAGTCGGCTCTAGAACTTTGCGCGATTCAAAGATTTCACGCGCTTGTTCTGCTGTTGGAGATGCGACAAAGGCGCCCTTGTTGGGATGCAAGTCGACGATCTCGCGACTGGCCAGAAGCAACAATGCGCGCCTGATTCGCATGCGCCCAACGCCAAAAGCCTCGCAAAGTGCCAATTCGGATAGTTTGGTTCCGGCTGGAAGACGTTGTTCAACGACCGCCTCAAAAATGCGATCAACAATGATCTCTTCGCCAATTTCATCTTCAAAATCAGTTCGTTCTACGATTGCGTTCGAAGGGGGCATTTGGGGCAATCCTGCCATTGGGCGCATCTGTGATGAGGGATAGTTTGCAATACAAATTGCCGCAAGATCAGAATTTTGTCGACAGAATCTAATATGTGTGTTCACATCATTGTTAACAATAATTCCAGACCATCGGCTCGAAGTGGCTTGTTGAAACTGGAACCCAGAATAATCCTTTGGCTCACAGGGAGTTTGCCATGAAACGTCGCACTTTTCTGAAATCAACTACGTTTGCAGCGGTCGCCACCTTTGCACTGACCGGCGTTGCTTTTGCCGAAAATCCCGTTCTGAAAATTGGGTTTGTCGGCGTGACTTCGGGCCCGGCTGCGGCATGGGGCACTTCGAACCAGCGGTCAATGGAAACCCGCGCAGCTTGGATCAACGAGACCGGTGGCTATGACATCGGTGGAACCAAATATAACGTCGAGATCGTGCCCTTCGACGATCAGAAAGACCCCAAGCGCGCGATTGCGGGTATGGAACAGATGGCACAGGAGGGTATCCACTACGTCGTAGGCCCGAACGTCGATGACGGCGCGGCCGCTGTTCGCCCGGTGGCGGAGCAGAACGGCATTATGTATTTCCCATACGCCTTCCCGAAAGAGCTTTTCACAGCACCTGCGTCAAATGCGATTTTGGGTATGGTTGCAAACTATCAATCCGGCCCGGCGATCTACAAATATCTTATGGAAAACAATGGCGTGAAGAAAGTGGCTTTCATTGCTGGCAATGAATCCGATCCACTATCCCAGCGCGATTCAGGGTCGGCGGCGGCCAAGGCGTTGGGATTGGATGTTGTGTCCGATACCGTGATCTATCAGATGGACACCACCGATTTCACCCCGGTGCTTTTGCCGGTGATCCAAACGGCTCCGGATCTGCTGGTTCTTTCGGGCGTGTCCCCCGCCAACGCACCACAACTGATCCGCTCGGCGCGCGAGTTGGGCTACACTGGCCTGATTTCTACTGAAACCGGACAGGACGCTTCGGTTTTGCAAGAGGGTGCGGGCGAGTTGGCAAATGGCTTCATCTCGGTTGGCGGGGCTTCGACGCCCGATCTGGCCTCGGACATGATGCGCGAATTTGTTGAGCGCTATACCAAGATGTTTGGCGAATACAACGACGAGTCCAACACCAAAGTTTACGCGCTGGAATACATCCTTGCGACCATCGCGGCCGATCCGGCTGCGATGAATGACGTGGCCGAGTTCAAAAAGACGATGGATACATTCGAGGCCCCTAACCCCTATATGACGGGTGACGCCAAGCTACGATATGTCGGCATGACCTCCTTTGGTCAAAAGCGTCAGATCTCGGTGCCTTTGGTGGTGAACACCTTCAAAGACGGTAAATTCGAGACGTTGTTCGTAGCGCAGGTTGACTAACCCTTCTCCCTGACCTGAACTGGGGTCACGCAAGCCGTGACCCCTTTTTCCCTCACACTCGAAAAGGCCGAGCATGGAACAGATCCTTGCCAACGGGTTGTATCTAGGTGCCCAATACGCTTTGATCGCGCTGGGGCTAACCCTGATCTTCTCATTGATGAACGTGCTAAACTTTGCCCATGGGCAAATGTATGTTTTTGGCGGTTTTGTCACCTATACGGTGGTCGCCCAATTTGGGCTGCCGTTTATCGTAGGACTGCTCGCGTCCGCGATTATCCTCGCGGTGATGGGCGCTGTGATCGAGGTGTTCCTGTTCCGGCCGGTGATCCGTAAATCTAAGCGCGAGGAAAGCACCATGTTGCTGGCTGCTGGGATCGCATTTTTTCTTGACGCGGTGATCCTGATCCTGTTTGGCGAAAAGCAGCGTGGCGTCCCAAAAATTATGAACGGCGTGTTCAATTGGGACATGAAGATCATCATGCCCTACGACCGTATTCTGATAGGCTGTCTGGCGATTGCAATCATCGCGGGCTTTATTGCGCTTATGCAATACTCCAAAGCGGGCCGCGCGATGCGAGCGTTGGCGCAAGACCGGATGGCAGCCCAACTGATGGGCGTCGATGTGGACCGCTATTCGATGATCGGCTTTGCGCTTGGCGCGATGCTGGCGGGGCTGGTGGGCGGGCTATTGGTCACCATCACCGGCATCAACCTTGGTATGGGCGGGCCGACCTCGATCAAGGCCTTCATGATGATCATGATCGGCGGCGCTGGCGTGATTTCTGGGGCCATCGCTGGTGGATTCATCCTTGGCATGATGGAGAGTATCGGACTGACCCTGTTGGCTGCCTACGGCGATATCACTTATCTTGCCATCTTTGCCTCGTTGATGGTGTTCCTTGCCTTCCGCCCGCAAGGGTTGATGGGCAAACCTTGGGGTTGAAATCATGACATATCAGAAATTGATTGGGAGCGCGGCCTTTTTGCTGGCGGTGTTTGTCGCAGTGCCACTGCTGATCACGGCAACAGGGCGTTGGGATTTCTACTATACACTCACATCCGTTGCTTTGCTTTCGATTGCTTCTGCCGGAGTGTGGCTGACGTTTTACATCGGGCGGATCAATATTGGCCAGGGCGCTTATGCTTTGATGGGGGGGTATGTCTCTGCCGTTCTGATCACCAAAGCCGGGTTTTCGTTCTGGGCCACGCTGCCACTGGCAGGACTGTTCTGCGCGGTGGTATCGGTGGCCATTGGTCTGCCGATCCTGCGTCTGCGAGGGGTGTATTTCGCCATGGTGACGTTGGTGCTTACCGAGGTGGCACGTCTGACGGCACTGGCTTTGCCTGTCACCAACGGTGCCAAGGGCATCACCTCGATTCCGCTGCCCGGAGCTTTGAAGGTCTTTGGTATTACGCTGATCCCCGATTTCGCAACCATGCAAAGCCCAAAACTCGCCTTCTATCTGCTGGCGGTCACATTGATGCTTATGACCTATGTTGCCCTATGGCGGATCGTGAATTCGCGACTGGGCCATCTATGCCGCAGTCTGCAACAAAACGAAGAACTGGCCGCCTCAATCGGCGTGAACACCGCCTATCTGCGGGTGCTGGCCTATTCGATCTCTTCCTTTTTTGGTGGCATTGCTGGCGTGGTTTTTGTGGCTATTTCGCAGTCGATTTACCCCTCAAGCTTTGTCGTCGCGGATAGTGTCAACTTCATGCTTTATTGCTTTGTCGGTGGGCTTGGATTTGTGACCGGCCCAATGCTGGGCACGTTCTTGCTATATTTCGGCTGGGACATCCTGTCGATTGCCAAAGAATATCAACTGCTTATCTATTCTGGCGCGATGATCGCGCTCATGTTGGTGCTGCCCAACGGCGTGCTCAGCCTGTTTGACCGCAAGGGAGATCGCAAATGACCGCGATTTTACAAATCAAGAACCTGACCAAGCGGTATGGCGGGTTGACGGCAAACAATGACATCAGCTTTGACGTGGCTGAAGGTGAGATTCTGTCGGTGATCGGCCCGAACGGGGCGGGCAAATCCACCCTGTTCAAGCAGATCGCCTCTTTCGTTTCGGTCACCAGCGGCGAAGTGTTGTTTCGCGGCAAGAAGATTTCCGACTTGGCCCCCCATATCGTGGCCCGCATGGGCGTGGTGCGGACGTTTCAAGAGACCACCATCTTCAAATCGATGACAGTGCGTGAGAATATCATCGTGGCGCATCATCTGCGCTCTAAAGCCTCCCTGTTCGGGTTCTTTATCGGATCAAAGCAGGCTCGGGCGGATGAGGCCGAATTTGGCAAATCCGCTGATGATATCGTTGATTTTCTGGGGCTTCAGGCGATCCGCAATGAACTCGCCTCGAACCTGCCACAAGGCCATCTGCGGGCTTTGGGCATGGCCATCGGCCTTGCCACGCAGCCAAAAGTCTTGCTGCTGGACGAACCTTTCGCAGGTATGAACCATGACGAGACGATGAAAATGGTCGCCAGCGTGCGCCGCCTGCGTGATGAGCGCGGGGTGACGGTCATGCTGGTTGAACACGACATGCCGGCGGTGATGAAAATTTCTGATCGCATCGTCGTGATCAACTTTGGCGAAAAGATTGCCGAAGGCACGCCCGCCGAAATTCAAGCCAATCCAAAGGTGATCGAGGCTTACCTCGGCTCTGAAGATGCAGCGATTGGGATGTAAGCCATGACAGAGATGCTGAACTTCAAAGATGTCGAGCTTTACTACGATCACGTCTATGCGCTGAAAGGCGTGTCGATCAACCTGATGCAGGGTGAGATCGTGGCGTTGATCGGGGCCAATGGCGCGGGAAAATCCTCGATCCTGCGGGCGATCACGGGCCTTCGGAAAATCAAATCCGGGTCGATTTCCTTCATGGGGGAACGGCTGGACGGCACCTCTGCTGCCGATGTAGTGCGCAAAGGCATCGCCATGGTGCCCGAAGGGCGGCGGGTGTTTCCCTATATGTCGGTCAAAGACAACCTTTTGATGGGGGCTTTTACCCGCACAGATAAGGCCGGAATTTCGGATACGCTTGACAGTATCCTCACACGCTTTCCACGTCTGAAAGAGCGGTATGGCCAGCAATCCAGCACGCTTTCAGGCGGCGAGCAACAGATGATGGTGATTGGCCGCGCGCTGATGGCCAAGCCGAAACTATTGTTGCTGGACGAGCCAGCCTTGGGCATTGCGCCGAAATTGGTTCAAGACATCGCCCGCGCAATTGTGGCTATTTCGCGCGACGAAGGGGTGTCGGTGCTTTTGGTGGAAC
>CBDUEF010000199.1:0-5539 GCA_965366095.1 uncultured Cypionkella sp.
TCTTCGCCAAGCCGCAGGGCCGCCATGTAATCACCTGAGCGCCATGTGAATACACGGGCTTTGGCGAGTGTGCCAAACGTTGGGTTAAGCCTTGCTGCATTGGCGTAGTGCTTGGCGGCGTCCTGCCATTTCACAGCATCTTCGGCAATCAGGCCGCGACCAAAGGCGGCGTTGGCGGCGATTAGCAGGCCTTTCTGCTCGGTTTCCGCCAGCAGATCATCAATTTCGCCGTAATTCAGCTTTGAAAACGCGTTTAGCGCCGAGAGGATGCGGTTTTCGCCAAGGCCCTGAACCGTGGCAGTGTCTTGCAGCAGTTGTTCAATCTGGCTGCCGCGCTGAATGTGTTCGGCATAGGCCTGCTGGGGGTTGGCCAAAAGGGCCTGATAGGCGTCGTGTCGGCTGCGAAGCTGCTCAAGTTCAAATTCCAGTTTTTGCCGGGCCAGATCGCCGATGTGAAGCCGCTCTATAAACGCCGCTTTTTCGGCGATGTGGGCGCTGATCTCGGAATCTTTGCGCTGCATTTCGGCAATGAATAAATCGGGCGGCATGCCGATGTTTTGGGTATTGCCCTGCCCGCCCGATTGCGACTGGCCCAGCTTGGCCTCAAACGGCCATTTCATGCTTTCTGTTTGCCCTGCTTTGATTTGTCCATTGTTTGTTTGACGCCGGGACGAGTTGCGTCTTGTGTGCTGTGCTCGCTGTTGGTCATGGTTTGGTTGGTGCCCGAGCCAGCCAGCCCGCGCCAACCGATCACCACGCCAGCAGCCCCGATAAGGCCAAAAACCCAAGTTGACCAATCAAAGAAGATCTGCGGCATGGCGGCGCTCCTGTCTATCCCGATGGGCAGAGCGTAGCTGCGGCGCGGTGTTTGGTAAACGGGCGAATTGCGTTTGTTGCGCCGTTAGCGCACCTTCAGCGTTGCCAGCCCGACCATCGCCAGGATCAGCGAGATGATCCAGAAGCGGATCACGATTTGCGGCTCGGCCCAGCCGCGTTTCTCGAAATGGTGGTGGATCGGGGCCATCAGGAACACGCGCCGCCCGGTGCGTTTGAAATAGAGAACCTGGATGATCACCGAAAGCGCCTCGACCACGAAAAGCCCGCCAACGATGGCCAGAACGATCTCGTGCTTGATGCAGACAGCGATGGCTCCCAAAGCGCCACCGAGGGCCAGAGAGCCGGTATCGCCCATGAACACAGCGGCGGGCGGGGCGTTATACCACAAAAACCCAAGGCCTCCGCCAAAGAGTGCGGCGGTAAAGATCAGCAGCTCGCCCGTGCCGGGCACGAAATGCACGCCCAGATATTCGGCAAAGTTGAAGTTGCCGACAACATAGGAAATCACCCCCAAAGTGGCGGCGGCGATCATCACCGGCATGATCGCCAGCCCGTCCAAGCCATCGGTCAGATTCACCGCATTGGCCGCGCCCACGATCACGATCATGCCAAAGGGGATGAAGAACATTGACAGATTGATCAGCGTATTCTTGAAAAACGGCACCGCAAGCTGATTGGTCAGCGCGGGTGGATGAAACTGCGCGGCGGCATAGGTGGCCAGCAGCGCAATCATCAGCCCCGAGACAAAGCGCACCCGCGACGACACGCCCTTGGTGTTTTGCTTGGTGACTTTGGCGTAATCATCGGCAAAGCCGATCAGGCCAAAGGCCAAGGTGACCAGCATCACGA
Source organism: uncultured Cypionkella sp. (assembly GCA_965366095.1). Taxonomy (GTDB): domain Bacteria; phylum Pseudomonadota; class Alphaproteobacteria; order Rhodobacterales; family Rhodobacteraceae; genus CBDUEF01. Next base: position 1,687 of record CBDUEF010000199.1, read on the forward strand.
TCCAGACATAGGGATTATCAAGCCGCGCCCACATCAAGGTAGAGACCATCAGCGCCGACAGGATCAACAGGCCCCCCATGGTGGGCGTTCCGGCCTTAATGAAATGGCTTTGCGGGCCATCGTCGCGGATCGGCTGGCCCTTGCCCTGCTTGCGGCGCAAGAGATCAATCAGCGGGCGACCAAACAGAAAGCCAAAGATCAGCGCCGTGGCAAAGGCACCCCCGGCGCGAAAGGTGATATAGCGAAACAGGTTGAAAAAGTCGCCGCCGTCGGAAAACTCGGTTAGCCAGAACAACATTCACTTTTCTCCTTGGGCGGCAGAGGTGGCTGGTTGCCCCAATTTACGCAGGGCGTCAACGACCAGACTGACCTTTATCGACTTCGAGCCTTTGACCAGCACGATATCCCCTGCGTCAATCAGCGAGCGGGCGCGGCTGGCCAGCTCGGGCGCGGTGGCCACCCATTCGCCCCGCAGGGCGCGCGGCAGGGTGGCGTGCAGGGTTTTCATCAAAGGGCCAACGCAATGGATGGTGGTGATCTGCGACAGGTTCGGGTGCTGGGCGATGGCGGCGTGTAGCGCGGTCTCGGTGCGGCCAAGCTCTAGCATATCGCCCAGAATTGCGATGCGGCGGCCCTTGCCGACACGGCCCACGCCGTCCTCGGGCCGGGCCGCAATCAGCACATCGAGTGCGGCGGCCATCGAGGCGGGGTTGGCGTTGAAGGCATCATCAATCAGTTGGAACGAGGTTTCATCGACCAGATCAAGCGTGATCCGCTGACGCGTGCCGCGCCCTGCGGGGGGGGCCCAGCGGCCAAGATCAGCCGCCGCGATCACCGGATCAAGGCCAAGGGCGGCCGCCGTTGCCAGCACCGCAAGGCCGTTTTCACCGAAATGCCGTCCGGGGGTTTGCACTTTGAACAGCAGGGGTTTTGCGGCATGGACGGCCTGAACCACGGTGGCGGTATCCCCGATCTTGATCTCGGTGCTGCGGTAACTGGCCTGTGGCGACGCGCCAAAGCTGATCAGTCTTGCGCCGACTTCTGCGGCCTTGGCCAGCAGGATCGGGCTGACCGGCAGGTCAATGGGCAAAACGGCGATACCACCGGGCACCAGCCCCTCCATGATCGCGGCCTTTTCATGGGCGATGCCTTCGATACCCGCAAAGGCCTCCAGATGCGCGGCGGCCACGGTGGTGATCAGCGCCACATCAAGGCGCGCCATGCGGGCCAAGGGGGCGATCTCGCCGGGATGGTTCATGCCAATCTCGATCACCGCGAAATCGGCATCGGCGGGCAGGCGGGCAAGCGTCAGGGGCACGCCCCAGTGGTTGTTATAGCTGGCCTCGGCGGCATGGACCGAGCCTTGCCCGCCCAAAACCACGCGCAGCATTTCCTTGGTCGAGGTTTTGCCAACCGATCCCGTCACCCCCACCACGCGCGCCCTGGCACGGGCGCGGGCAGAGCGGCCCAGCGCCTCAAGGCCCTGCAACACATCCGGCACGATCAACAGCGGCGCATCCTCGGCCACTCCATCGGGGTGATGGGTAACCATTGCCGCCGCCGCCCCCTTGGCAAGGGCTGCAGCGACAAACTCATGGCCGTCGCGGATGTCTTTCAGGGCGATGAACAGATCGCCCTTTTGCAGGCTGCGGGTGTCGATGGATACGCCATCGGCTTGCCACGCAACGGGGCTTTGCCCCCCGGTTGCAGCCACAGCGTCGGAGGAGGTCCAGAGTGTCATATCAGCCCGTCCAATGCGGCCACGGCAATCGAGGCCTGTTCTACATCGTCAAAGGGGTAAACCTCGCCCTTGATGGTTTGACCGGATTCGTGACCCTTGCCCGCGATCAGCAAAGCATCACCCGGCTGCAAGGCATCCACGCCGCGCAAGATGGCCTCGGCGCGGTCGCCCACCTCATTCGCTTCGGGGCAGGCTTGCATTATTTCTGCACGGATAGCCCCCGGCTCCTCGGATCTTGGGTTGTCATCTGTCACAAATAGAACATCGGCGTTCTCGCGCGCCGCATTGCCCATCAGCGGGCGCTTGCTGCGATCCCGGTCGCCGCCCGCGCCAAACACCACGATCAGGCGGCCCATCACATGCGGGCGCAGCGCCTTTAGCGCGGTGGCAATCGCATCGGGCGTATGGGCGTAATCGACGAAAACCGAGGCGCCATTGCTGCGGGTGGCGGCAAGCTGCATCCGCCCTCGCACGCCCGAAAGCTGTGACAGCGCGTTGATGGCATCGCTTGCAGGTGTGCCTGACCCGATCACCAAACCGCAGGCAAGCGCCACATTCTCGGCCTGAAAGCCGCCGATCAGATCAAGCCGGGTCTGGTAGGGCTTGCCCTTCCACGACAGCCGCAAATCCTGTCCGGTGGCATCAAAGCGTTGGGCCAGAATGCGCAGATCATTGCCCTCGGCATGGCCAACGGTGATCACATCCTGACCGCGATTGCGGGCAATGGCGACCACCGCGGGCCCCTTGGCATCGTTCATATTCACCACGGCCACGCCATCGTCGGGCAGAATCCGGTCAAACAGCGCGGCTTTGGCGGCGAAATAGGCCTCAAAGGTTTTGTGGTAATCCAGATGATCCTGGGTGAAATTGGTAAAGCCAGCGGCGCGCAGCCGCACCCCGTCCATGCGGCGCTGATCAAGGCCGTGGGAAGAGGCCTCCATCGCGGCATGGGTGACGCCTTCGGCGGCGGCAAGTGCCAGCATCCGGTGCAGGGTGATCGGATCAGGCGTGGTATGGGCGGACGGGGCCGACCAAGCGCCCTCAACCCCGGTGGTGCCGATGTTGATCGCGGCATGGCCCAGCGCCATCCAGATTTGGCGCGCAAAGGTGGCGACAGAGGTTTTGCCATTGGTGCCGGTGACGGCCACCATGCAATCGGGCTGCGCGCCAAACCACAGGGCCGCGGCGCAGGCCAAAGCCTCGCGCGCGTCTTCGGCCACGACAAGGGCTGATTGCGGGTGGCGCGCGAGAGTTTCGGCAGCCATTTTCGCGCCCAAAGCATCGGTCAGAATCGCAGCGGCCCCCATGCGCAAGGCCGGGTCGATAAACTCGGCCCCGTGCATCAGGCTGCCGGGAAGGGCTGCGAACAGAAAGCCCGGCTTCACCGCGCGGCTGTCGATTGTGATGCCTGAAAGGCGCGGGTTAAGCCCGGCGCGGGCGGTAAGCCCAAGGTCTGAAAGAGTTTTTGCGCCGCTGCCCATGATCGCCCTGCCCCGCCTTGCCTAGTTGTTGCTGGCTGTTAGCGCGATTCCGGTGGGGGCTTCAACCTGTGGCCGCATTCCCAGCAGCGGGGCGGCGCGGCGGATGATCTCGGCGGCGACCGGAACGGCGGTCCACCCGGCAGTGCGGCGCGGCTTGGGTCCGGTGGTTTCAACCGGCTCATCCAGCGTCACGATCAGCACATATTTCGGATCATTGGCGGGGAACACCGAGGCAAAAGTGTTGACCACCTTGTCGTGATAATAGCCGCCGCCCTTCTTGGTTTTCTCGGCAGTGCCGGTTTTGCCCGCCACCGCATAGCCCGGCACATCGCCAAGGCTGGCGGTGCCTTCGGTGACCACGCGGCGCATCATGCCCACCGCAAGGGCCGACGTTTTCGCGCTGATCACCCTTGGCCCGGTGGCGACGCTGTCATGATGCACCAGCGTCGGCTCTACCTTGGTGCCGCCATTGGCGATGGTGGCATAGGCGGCGGCAAGGTTCATCGGGCTGCCAGAGATGCCATGGCCATAAGAGGCGGTGATCGTCACAATATCGGGCCAGCGCGCCGGGCGCAGCGGTTTGGCGCCTTTGGCCTCGACCAGCTCGACCGGCGAGGCATCAAACAGGCCC
>CBDUEF010000200.1:0-5534 GCA_965366095.1 uncultured Cypionkella sp.
GGTGCGTATGGATCACAATGCCGGATTTGGTGATTTTCCGACCGGGCGTTTGGCACTGGCCTACCGACCAGATGCGGCGACAACCGTGCGCGCAGCCCTGGCCACCGGGTTCCGTGCGCCGTCGATAGACGAGCGGTTCGGTGACTATCCGGGAACTTATCCCTTTGTTGGCAACCCTGATCTGACGCCGGAAAAGAGTGTCAGCTATGAGTTGGGTATTGAACATGTTTACGGTAATGGGGCATCGGTTTCGGCAACGCTGTTTCAGTTGAATGTCAATGATCTTGTCACTTATGTGTTTGGTTTGCCCTCAACTTTGGTGAACCTGCCCGGTAAGTCCAAGCGCTCGGGGGTAGAGTTGTCGGCGCAGATGCCGATCAATGATCGGGTATCTCTGACGGCGGCCTATACCTATACCGATGCGCGGGCCCCTTCGGGTGCGCGGTTGGTGCAGGTGCCTTATCATGATTTGAGCCTTGGGGTGGCTGCAATGCTGTCGGATAAACTGTCGGCCGAGGTCAATATCAAGGCGCAGGCGGGGCGGTGGGACAATGATCCGAACACCTTCGTTGCGGGGCCGATGCCGGATTTCGGCGTGGTCAATCTGGCGGTGCATTATGCAATTAATGACTCTGCCGAGGCCTATCTGAAAATCGACAATGTGCTGGATCAGGATTACCAATTGATCAATGGCTATAACACTTCGGGGCGGGCGGTTTATGTGGGACTTCAGGCGAAGTTCTAAGCTGGCACTTGCCTTTGCCCTTTGGGCTGGGGCGGTTTGGCCAGTTGTGGTTTGGCCAGTCATGCTTTGGGCGGGGCCACCGGAAAAGGTGGTCTCGGTCAACCTATGCACTGATCAGCTGGCGATGCTGCTGGCGGCACCGGGGCAGTTGATTTCGGTGTCGCATCTGGCCTCGGACCCGTTGTCATCCTCGATGGTGGCTGAGGCGGCTGCCTATCCGGTGAACCGAGGGCAGGCCGAGCAAGTGTTTCTGATGCATCCTGATCTGGTTCTGGCCGGCACCTATACCCAAGGCGCGACGGTGGATTTGCTGCGCCGCTTGGGGGTGGAGGTGGTACAATTTGCGCCGGTCAATTCGCTTGCCGAGGCGGCGGCGCAAATGCGTCAAATGGGGCGGGTGTTGGGGCGCGAGGCCGAAGGTGACGCGATGGCCGTGAAATTTGAGGCTGACGTGACAGCGTTGCGGGTGTCTGGCACCAAGGCGACGGCGGCGTTTTACTATCCCAACGGTTACACCACGGGGGCGGGGACGCTGGCCAATGAGGTGATGGAGTTGACGGGTTTTGCCAATATCGGCGCTGCGGCGGGCCTTACGGGGGGGGGCACCTTGCCTTTGGAGCGGTTGGTGATGGCCGAGCCAGCAATGATCGTAACCTCGACCCCCTATCCCGGCGCATCAAAGGCCGAGGAGATTTTGACACATCCCGCGTTGGCGGCTTTGCGTGGCAAGGCGGGGCATCAGGGAACGACCGATGCCGATTGGGTCTGCGGCACCCCCTATCTGGTGCGCGCGATTGCGGAAATGGCTGCTGCGCGTCGGGGGATGGGGCGATGAGGCTGATTTTCTTCCTGTCAACGCTGGTACTGATGCTTTTTGCAGCTTCGCTTCTTGTTGGACCGGCAGGTTTGGGCTTGGAAGAGAGCCTGCGCGCGCTGTTTAGCGGCAAGGGTGAGGCGGTGGTTCTGGTGATGCGCGATATTCGTTTGCCGCGCGCTTTGCTGGGGCTGATGATTGGTGCGGTGCTGGGGCTTTCGGGGGCGGCGATGCAGGGCTATTTGCGCAATCCTTTGGCCGAGCCGGGGTTGATCGGAGTGTCGTCCTCGGCCGCGCTGGGAGCAGTTTTGGCGCTGCAAACCGGGGTGGCCGCGAGTTTCGCTTTGGCGCTGCCGCTTTGTGCATTGCTGGGCGCGGGCGTGTCGGTGGTGCTGGTGTTGGGGATGGCGGGGCCGAGGGGTGGGGCTTTGGCGCTGATATTGGCAGGCATTGCGATTTCAGCGCTGACGGGGGCCATGACCTCGCTGGTGTTGAATCTGTCGCCGAACCCGTTTGCGGCGATGGAGATTGTGTATTGGATGATGGGATCACTGGCGGATCGCTCGATGCTGCATGTTTGGCTTGCGGCTCCTTTCATGGTGGTGGGGTCGGTGATGCTGTTATCACTGGGTCGGGGATTGGATGCCTTGACGCTGGGCGAGGATGCGGCGGCGTCTATGGGGATCGGCTTGGCGCGGTTGCGTTGGGTGTTGGTCATCGGCACTGCACTGGCCGTGGGGGCCGCGGTGTCGGTCGCAGGCACGGTGGGATTTGTCGGGCTGGTGGTGCCGCATGTGCTGCGGCCCTTTGTCGGAGGGAGGCCTTCGGTTTTGCTGCCTGCCTCAATGCTGGGCGGAGCTGCGATGTTGCTGGCGGCAGATGTGGCGGTGCGGGTGGTGGCGCCGGACACGGATTTGAAGCTTGGTGTTTTGACGGCCTTGGTCGGCGCGCCGTTCTTTCTGCATTTGATCTGGCGGATGCGGGGGGCAGAGGCGTGAGGCTGTTTGTGCATATTTTGGCAATCGGAAGGGGCCAGAAATGACTCTCCTCCAGCTTGAAAGTTTTACCGTTCGGCGTGGGGTGTGCCCGGTAGTGGATGGGGCAGGCCTAGCCATTTCGGCCGGCGAGTTCGTGGGATTGATTGGCCCGAACGGGGCGGGGAAAACCTCGCTGATGCGCGGGGCCTTGGGGCTTTTGCCGCATGAGGGGCGCTCGAACCTGACGGCAATGAGCGCGCGGGATCGGGCGCGGGCGATGGCCTATCTGCCACAAGGCCGCGAGATTGCCTGGCCGGTCTCGGTCCATGATCTGGTGGCGTTGGGGTGCGGGCCACATGATACGATGGGGGCTGAGGCAGCGGTGGCGCGGGCTTTGGCGCGGATGGGTTTGGAGGCGTATCGCGACAGGATCGCGACCCAGCTTTCAGGAGGAGAGCAAGCGCGGGTGCTGATCGCGCGGGCTTTGGCGCAGGAAACGCCCTTGTTGGTGGCGGATGAGCCGGGGGCGGGGTTGGACCCCGAGCAACAGCTTCGCACGATGCGGGTGTTTCAGGATTTGGCGGCGGAGGGGCGAGCGGTGTTTGCCTCGATCCACGATCTGGGGTTGGCGGCGCGGTCTTGTTCACGGTTGGTGTTGATGTCGCGCGGTCGGATTGTGGCGGATGGGTTGCCTCGTGACGTGCTGTCAGATGAGAATTTGGCGCAAGTGTTCGGCGTGCGCGGCTACCATGCGGAAACGGCAGATGGGCCAGTGTTCCAACCGATGGGATTAATGCGTTGAGCGTCACCCTGCGCCGCCCGTGGCTGGAAATGCGGCTGCCGCGCCTGATGCGGGTATTAAGTTGGGCGCCCTATGGGGCTGGGTATCGTGACACCGATCTGATTCTGTGGCGCGAGGTGCGCAATGCCGATCTGGGGCCGGATTTCGACGTGGAGCCTTGGTTTGCTGCGGAAATGGCTTTGCATAAGAACGCGGTCGGAATGCTGACCTCTCGCGATGTTGGGGGCTGGCGTGAGGCTCGGGCGGTTGTTGAAGGGGTCGAGGCCCATTGTGTTGCAACGGTAGGGTTGTCGAATGCGGAAAGTGTCGGGCGAAGGCTGCCCTATCATTCGGCGGATTATGGCACGATCAATCTGGGCGTTTGGGTTGGCGCTGGTCTGACCGAAGTGGCGCAGCTTGAGGCGATGTCGGTGGTGGTGCAGGCGCGCACGGCGGCGGTGATGGCGGCGGGTTTGCAGTTGGCGACGGGCATCGCCACCGGCACCGGCACCGATTGCGTGGCCTTGGCCTGTGATGCCGGGGATGGCCGCTATGCTGGGCTGCATACCGCTGTGGGTGAGGCCCTGGGGGCTGCGGTGTGGGGAGCTGTAGGGCGTGCCTGCAGCGACTGGCTGATCTGGCGCGATGCGGAACGGGTCAGGCGTGGACTGGCTTAGGGCAGGGCGACCTTTATGTCCTGCGCCAGTGTCCCATCGGGGGCAAAGATCAGGATGCGGTTGTCGGTGGTGGTGACGGCGAACCAGCCGGGGCCGGTGGTGAAGGCAAGCGCCGTGGTGCCTGCGGGCAGTTGAAGCTGGGCGGGCAAAACGGGTGTTGTGGCCTTCGGCATCCGGGTGACAAGCAGGCCAGTGATGGTTATGACAGCGCCGATCATGGTGATCATCAGCACGATCACCAGTATTTTCAACAGGCGGAGCGAGGGCGGCAGCTTTGGCTCGAAGGGAGTATCAGTCATGAATGGGCCTTTGGATGTCTTGCGCGTGGTCATTGGGGCCGATGCGCCTGCGCGCCTTGATAAGGCGCTTGCCGGGCTGGTGCCAGAGGACGCGTCACTTTCCCGCTCGCGTCTGATGAAGATGATCGCAGAAGGCGATGTTTCGCGTGCTGGTGTGGTGATCACTGATGCCAAGGCCAAGGTTGCCGAGGGCGAGGAATATGCGCTGCGGCTGGCTCCGGCGGTGGCAATAGAGACATTGGCCGAAGATATCCCACTGGTGGTGGTTTATGAGGACGCCGATCTGATCGTGATCGACAAAGCTGCGGGGATGGTGGTTCATCCTGCGCCGGGCACGCCTTCGGGCACGCTGGTCAATGCACTTCTGGCCCATTGCGGCGATACTCTGTCCGGCATCGGCGGTGAGCGGCGGCCCGGAATTGTGCATCGGATCGACAAGGATACGACGGGGCTGTTGGTGGTGGCGAAATCGGATCGCGCGCATCACGGGCTGGCCGCGCAATTTGAGGCGCATAGCGTCAATCGCCATTATCTGGCGGTGGTAAATGGGGTGCCGCTGGCCAATGATCCGCGCTTACGGGGCTTGCGGGGGGTAAGTTTCGAGGCCGGCGGCATCCTGCGCATCGCCACGCATCTGGCGCGGCACAAGACAGACCGTCAGCGCCAAGCCGTGGTTTGGGAGCAGGGCCGTCATGCCGTAACCCGCGTGCGGGTGGTTGAGGCGTTTTCCGGCGTGGCCTCGCTGGTCGAATGTTGGCTGGAAACCGGGCGCACACATCAGATCAGGGTGCATCTGTCCCATGTGGGGCATGGATTGATCGGGGATCAAACCTATGGCGGCAAACGAAAACTGTCGCCAAAGGTGCTTGGTGAGGGGGCCGAGGTCGGAAACAGCTTCCCGCGTCAGGCGTTGCATGCAGCGAGTCTGGGCTTCGTACATCCGGTGACCGGTGAAGCGATGGAGTTCACTTCTCCCTTGCCATTAGATATGGAAAACCTTCTGTCGGCCCTGCGCGTCTGACAGATTTGTGATCTGGCTGACATATTCCTTCAAACCGACGGAAGCATGCTTACTTGGCGTTAAAGATGATGTGCCAGAGATCATCCGATTGGGCGCATCTGGCGTATAAAGACAAATCGGGGGCGATCTCGCACCGAAAACCAAAGGGGGGCGTCATACATGAGCACCTATGCAAATCTACCCGCACCCAGCCCGGAACAGGGGCTGAATCGCTATATGC
>CBDUEF010000201.1:0-5516 GCA_965366095.1 uncultured Cypionkella sp.
ACCGAATGGGTGATTGCGGCGGCCAGTCTGGTCTTGCAACGCCCGCGTGAGATCGTGCTTGAGGATTTGGGCACCTATCTGGTGTCGCATCCCAATGTTGAGGCGCTGCGTCGATTGTTGCGGTTTGGCGGGGTGGGGTTCGTGGATTTTCTGCATTCGCTGGAAGACTTGCCGGAACGGGGGCGGCTGGCCTTGCCTGACCTCGAGCTTCCATTGTTGGAGGTGAGCGATTTGGGCCAAGGTGAATATCTGTTGCGATGCGCCCCGATGGTGCAAGGGGTTGGACATGTGATGGTCGGGTTGTTGCGGGCGATGGCGGATGATTATGGTGCCTTGGTCTTGCTTGAACATGGGGGTGCGATGGCTGCGGACGAGGTGGTAAAGGTGCAGATATTGGATCAGCGCCACACGGCCGGCCGGCGTTTCAGCCTTGCGCTTGAGGCTGGTTGAATGAACGCCTTGATGGGGCCGCCCGGTGTTTCGCTCTCGCTGGCAGCACTGTCGCGCTTGATGCCGCTTTATGTGGCGCTGGATGATCAGGGGCGGATCACCTCTGCCGGGGCGACAATCCTCAAGCTTTTGCACGAGCTTGCCCCTATTGGACAGCCTTTTGCTGCGTTGTTCGAGTTGCGCCGTCCAAAATCCCCCGCAGACTTGCAGGCCTTGTTTGGCCGGCTGGGGGAGAAGGTTCATCTGTGCCTGCGCAACAATGATGCGGTGACATTTCGTGGCGTTATTCTGTCAATTCAGGGGAATGGTCTGCTTATCAACCTGTCTTTCGGGATCGCTGTGGTGGAGGCTGTGCGCCGCTATGGATTGACAGAGTCCGATTTTGCGGCAACCGATCTGGCCGTTGAAATGCTCTATCTGGTTGAAGCAAAAACGGCCGTGATGGAAGAGTTGCGCCACTTGAACCAGCGGTTGCAGGGCGCGAAATCTGCGGCAGAGGAACAGGCACTGACCGATACCCTGACACGGTTGTGCAACCGCCGTGCATTGGATTTGCAGCTTTCGGCGCTGATCTCGCAGGGAGTGGATTTTGGCCTGATGCATATTGATCTGGATTATTTCAAACAGGTCAATGATCAACTGGGCCATGCTGCGGGCGATCATGTTTTGCGCGCGGTGGCGGCGGTTTTGCTGGGACAGACCCGCAGCAGTGATACCGTCGCGCGGGTCGGCGGGGATGAATTTGTGATCCTTTTGCCCGGCATTTGCGACGTGAATGTCTTGGGCCAGATTGCGCGAAGGATTATTGCCGATTTGACCAAGCCGATCGCGTTTGAGGGGCAGATGTGCCAGATTTCCGGCTCGATCGGGATGACGGTTTCAACGTTTTATCCCGCGGCGGATGCAGACCGCATGCTGTGCGATGCCGACAGCGCACTTTATGCATCAAAACATGCAGGCCGTGGCGTGGCGCGTTTTTTTGATCCGGCGCAGGTGGGATAGGCGCGGCTTGCGACAAGACTTGTCGCGGATGGTGCAGCCTGCAGATGCACAGTTGAATATTCCCCCAGAAGCGGGTTTGATCCCCGCAAAGGATAAGGGGGCGTCATGCGCTATTCCGGCTTTAAGGTCATCAAAGAGGGTTTGTTCGGCAACAAGGGCTGGACGCCGGCTTGGCGCGAACCGGCGCCAAAGCCTGAATATGATGTGGTGATCATTGGCGGCGGCGGGCATGGGCTTTCCACCGCTTACTACTTGGCGAAAAACCACGGGATCACCAATGTGGCGGTGCTGGAAAAGGGTTATCTCGGCGGCGGCAACATCGGCCGCAACACCACCATCGTGCGCGCCAATTACTATATGCCCGGCAATTCTGAGTTCTACAGCCATTCCTTGAAGCTGTGGGAGGGGATGGAGGCCGATCTGAATTATAACGTCATGCATTCGCAACGCGGGCAGTTGGTTTTGTTCCACTCGGACGGGCAGCGCGATGCGGCGGCGCGGCGCGGCAATGCGATGATCAATCAGGGCGATGATGCGGAACTGTGGACGCGCGAGCAGGTGCGCGAAGAGGTTCCCTATCTCGATTTCGAGCAGACCCGCTTTCCGATTTACGGTGGTTTGATGCACCGCCGGGGAGGCTCGGCGCGCCATGATGCAGTGGCCTGGGGCTATGCGCGCGGCGCCGATCAACGCGGTGTTGATCTGATCCAGAACTGCGAAGTCACTGGGATTGATATTGAAAACGGCGTGGTCCGTGGCGTGCAGACCACGCGCGGCGCGATCCGGGCCAAGAAGGTTGCAATCATCGTGGCGGGGCGGTCCAGTCAGGTGGCGGCCATGGCGGGGATGCGCTTGCCGATTGAAAGCCATGTCTTGCAGGCCTTTGTGACCGAAGGGCTAAAGCCTGTGATTGACCATGTGATCAGCTTTGGCATGGGGCATTTCTATATCAGCCAATCCGACAAGGGCGGTTTGGTCTTTGGCGGCGACATTGATTTTTACTCCAGCTATGCGGCGCGGGGGAACCTGCCGATGGTTGAGCATGTGATGGAGGCGGGGATGACGCTGATGCCGATGATCGGGCGGGCCAAGGTGCTGCGATCCTGGGGCGGGATCATGGATATGACGCCCGACGGCAGCCCGATCATCGACAAAACCCATGTCGAGGGGCTGTTTCTGGATGCGGGCTGGAACTACGGTGGCTTCAAAGCGGTGCCGGCGAGCGGGTGGTGTATGGCGCATCTGATGGCGACCGGCCAAAGCCACGAGGTCGCCGCGCGCTTCCGACTGGATCGGTTCCGAACCGGCCATATCATCGACGAAGAAGGCACCGGCAGCCAACATAACCTGCATTGAAGGGGACCTAAGATGCGTATTCCATGCCCCTTGTGCGGCAGCCGTGATCGGCGCGAGTTCTACTATTACGGGACGGATGATTATCTGAACCGGCCCGAGGCGGGCAGCGACGTGGCGGCTTGGGATGATTATTTGCACCTGCGCGACAACCCTGCGGGCATCACGCGTGATCTTTGGTATCATGAGACCGGGTGTTCTTCGTGGCTGATCGTCACCCGCAACACCGTGACGCATGAGGTGATGGGGGCCGAATTGGTCGCCAACCGGAAAGGGGCCGCGAAATGAGGGTAGAAGGCAAGGGCCTGATCGACCGCAACGCGCCGGTGTCGTTCCAGTTCGATGGCAAAAGCTATTTTGGGTTTCAGGGCGATAGTTTGGCCTCGGCCCTCTTGGCCAATGGGGTCAAGCTCGTCGGGCGCAGTTTCAAATACCACCGCCCGCGCGGGGTGCTGACGGCGGGGTCAGAAGAGCCGAATGCGATGGTTGAGATCATCGGCAAGGGCAATCAAACGCCCAATGTCCGGGCCACGATGCAAGAGATTTTTGACGGGCTGGTCGCGCGCAGCCAGAACCGCTGGCCCAGCCTTCGGTTTGATGTGCTCTCGGTAAACGACGTCGTGTCGCCTTTCCTAAGCGCTGGATTTTACTATAAAACCTTCATGTGGCCGCGGGCGTTTTGGGAGCGGCTGTATGAGCCGATCATTCGCCGCGCGGCGGGGCTTGGCAGCCTGTCGGGCAAGCATGACGAGGGGCATTACGAAAAGGCCTATGCGTTTTGCGATGTGTTGGTGGTGGGGTCGGGTCCGACCGGCCTGATGGCGGCACTGGTGGCGGCACGGGCGGGGGCGGATGTGGTTTTGGCCGAGGAGGACAGCCGATTTGGTGGGCGCTTGCTGGCCGATGGCGGCGATCTGGATGGCAAACCGGCGCTGGACTGGGTGGATGCAGCGATTGCCGAGTTGAAGGCCCTGCCGAATGTGCGGCTGATGAAACGCACGACGGTAACAGGGGCCTATGATGGCAACACCTATTCGGCGGTGGAGCGGGTGGGGTTGCATCGCGCGCCGCGTGCCGATCTTCCGCGCGAGTGTTTCTGGCGGATTGTGGCCAGCCAGACCGTGCTGGCGGCGGGGGCTTTGGAGCGCTCGATTGCTTTTCCCGACAATGACCGTCCGGGGATCATGATGGCGGGGGCGGTGCGGGCCTATCTGAACCGCTATGGCGTGACGACGGGCAAGAAGGTGACGGTGTTTGCCAATAATGATTCCGCCCGAGCGACGGCGCGGCAGTTGATTGCGGCGGGGGTTGAGGTGGTGGCGGTGCTGGACAGCCGCGCGGATGCCTCTTCGATTGAGGATTGCCCGGTTTATCTGGGGGCTGAAATCACCGCGACCACGGGGCGGCATGGGCTGAAATCCATCGCCGGGCGTCATGCGGGTGGTGAGTTTCTTATTGAGACCGATTGTCTGGCTGTGTCTGGCGGCTGGAATCCGATGGTGCATCTGACCTGTCATATGAACGGGCGGCCAAGGTGGGAAGCCGCAATTGCAGCTTTTGTGCCGATGGCAAATGCGGTGCCGGGGATGGCTGCGGCGGGGGGGGCGAACGGGGGGGTTTTAACGCTGGAGGGCCTGCGCGAGGGGAAGGGCGCGGGGGAGGCGGCTTGCAAGGCGCTGGGACTGAAGGCAGTGAAGGGCGATGTGCCGACGGCCGAGGGCAATCCCTATGCAATCACGGCGCTGTGGCAGATTGAGGGCAAAGGGCGGGCATGGCTCGATTTTGCCAATGATGTGACGACCAAGGATGTAAAACTGGCGGAGCAAGAGGGCTTCCGCTCGGTCGAACATATGAAGCGCTACACCACGCAAGGCATGGCGCCGGATCAGGGCAAGAACTCGAACATCGGGGCGCTGGCGGTGCTGGCGGACGCGACGGGAAAGGGGATTCCCGAAACTGGAACAACCACTTACCGCCCTCCCTTTGTGCCAACATCCATTGCGGTGATGGGCGCAGGCGGGCGCGGGGCGGGCTTTGCGCCACAGCGGTTTTTGACCAGCGATCAGGCCAGTCGCGACCGTGGTGCGCCGATGGTTGAAGCGGGGCTGTGGTATCGGCCCAGCTATTTCCCGAAACCGGGGGAAACCAGTTGGCGCGAGTCTTGCGACCGCGAGGTAAACATGGTGCGCGGCGCGGTGGGCGTGGCTGATGTCTCAACTTTGGGCAAGATCGATATTCAAGGCAAAGACGCCGCGCGGTTTCTGGATTTTGTCTATACAAATACTTTCAGCACCCTGCCTGTAGGCCGTGTGCGCTATGGCTTGATGTTGCGCGAAGATGGTCATGTGTTGGATGATGGCACCACGGCGCGGTTGGGGGAAAATCATTATCTGATGACCACCACCACCGCGGCGGCGGGTCTGGTGATGCGGCACCTCGATTTCGTGCATCAGGCATTCTTTGCCGATTGGGATTTGCGGTTTATTTCCGTGACGGAAGCTTGGGCGCAATTTGCGATTGCCGGGCCGAAAGCACGCGATTTGTTGAACTCGATGCTGGATGCGCCCTTGAGCGAGTTTCCGTTCATGGCCGTAGGCCCGGTGCAGATCGGCGGGGTTTTGGCGCGGTTGTTCCGAATTAGTTTCTCGGGCGAAGCTGGCTATGAGATTGCGGTGCCCACCCGCTATGGTGAGGCGCTGTTCCGTGATTTG
>CBDUEF010000202.1:0-5504 GCA_965366095.1 uncultured Cypionkella sp.
GCCACGATCGTCGCCAACATCCTGCGCGGCAAGAACAAGCCGACCTTCACCCCCCACATGGATATGGGTGATAACGTCATCGTCATCAACGCCGACAAGGTGCAGATGACCGGCAACAAGCGCAACGACAAGATCTATTTCTGGCACACCGGCCATCCGGGTGGCATCAAGCAGCGCACCGCCAAGCAAGTGCTTGAAGGCGCGCATCCCGAGCGTGTTGTGATCAAAGCGGTTGAGCGCATGATCACCCGCAACCGTCTGGGCCGTGTGCAGATGACCAACCTGCGGGTTTACGCCTCGGCCGAACATCCGCATGAAGCTCAGCAACCCACCGTTCTTGACGTGGCATCGCTGAACCCGAAGAACACCCGGAGCGCATAATCATGTCAGAAATCAAATCTCTCGACGATCTGAAATCGGCTGTTGGCGCGGCGGCTCCTGCTGCACCGGCTGCGATTGTTCGTGTTGCCATGCGTGACAAACTGGGCCGCGCCTATGCGACCGGCAAGCGCAAGAACGCGGTCGCCCGCGTCTGGATCAAGCCCGGCTCGGGCAAGGTTGTGGTCAATGGCAAGGAAATGGCGGTTTATTTCGCCCGTCCGGTGTTGCAGATGATCCTGCGCCAGCCCTTCACTGTGGCCAATGTCGATGGCCAGTTCGACGTGATGGCAACGGTTGCCGGCGGTGGCCTGTCGGGCCAAGCCGGTGCGGTCAAGCATGGTATCTCGAAAGCCTTGCAGCTTTATGAGCCCTCGCTTCGCGGTGCGCTGAAAGCCGCAGGCTTCCTGACCCGCGACAGCCGTGTGGTTGAGCGTAAGAAATACGGCAAGGCCAAGGCCCGTCGTTCCTTCCAGTTCTCCAAGCGCTAAAGCGTTTATATATCAAGAAAAAGGCCCGCAGGTTTGCGGGCCTTTTTTATTTGCGCGGCGGCACCTGGTGCCTGATTTTCAGACAAAAAAAAGGGCCGGATCAACCGGCCCCAGGTCAGGGGTAACGGGGCGCGGTTCAGGCGCGCCAGAAGGGTTTGGCGTATTCGGCCTCAACCGTGAACACATCAAGGCCAATGTCTTGCAATTGTTCAACCGACAGGGCCACCAATTTGCGGCGGGTTTTGCTGCGCGACAGCCAAAGCGATACAATCGCTTTCAAGGTGATGCGTGGTGCGGAGCGGCCCTTCAGGGCCAGCGTTGCGGTCATCGACATGGTGCCCTCCATTTGTGTTGATACAATATCCGAAATCTTACATTATATGGATACAATGCCGCCGAGCGAATCACCAGAAGAGACTTGTCATGGATACAATATGGTTGCCAAAGCTGCCCGAAGGTGAGGGGCCGAAATATCTGGCGCTGACGCGGGCTTTGCGCGATGCCATCCGTCGCGGCGAATTGGCCGAAGGCGCGCAATTGCCGACGGTTCGGGAATTGGCCTGGCAACTGTCGGTCACCCCCGGCACTGTCAGCCGCGCCTATCAGATTGCCACCCAGGAAGGCCTGCTGGAGGCCACGGTGGGGCGCGGCACCTTTGTGGCCTCACGCCGGCCAAGGCTGGGTCCGACGCAACCACTGTTTATCGAGCGCGATACGGTGTCGGGCGATGGGCGGGTGGATATGCGCTCGCCGCAACTGCCCGAGGTGGGGCAGGCCGAGGCGATTTCGGCGGCGCTGCGGCGGATGGCGGATCAGGTGGGGGTGGATTGGCTGGGCTATACCAGCCAAAATTCCGAGGCCCCCTTGCGCCATGCCGTTTGTGATTGGATCGCTGATCGCAACCTTGGGCCGATCTCGGGGCAGGATATGATGTTGACCCATGGCGGCCAAAGTGGGATCGGCCTGATCCTTGATTGCTGTTTGCGCGGCGACAGGCCGGTGGTTCTGACCGAGGATCTGGCCTATCCGGGCTTTCGCTATGCCGCCCGCCTGGCGCGGGGTGAGGTGGTTGGAATCGAGATGGATACTGAGGGGATGCGCCCCGATGCCTTGGAGGCGGCCTGTCGCAAGTATGGCCCGCAAGTGCTGTGCCTGACGCCAGAAAGTCAGAATCCGACCACCGCCTGCATGTCGCTGAAACGCCGTGAGGAGATTATCGAGATTGCCCGCCGCTATGATCTGCAGGTGATCGAGGATGAATGCTATTTCTCGGCCACCGCAGGACTGCCCGCGTTGCGCGCCATGGCCCCCGAGCGGGTTTGGTATGTTGGTAGCCTGTCGAAATCGCTGTCGGCGGCGCTGCGTTTTGGCTATGTGGTCTGCCCGACGGGAATGGGCGAAACCGGACGGCTGGCGGCGCAGCACGGATTTTTCGCGCTGTCACGGGCGGTGTCAACGCTGTGCCTTGATTTGCTGACCTCGGGGGCGGCACAAGACATCCGCGCGGCGATCCAATCCGAGTTTTCCGAGCGTTTGCGCATGGTTGTGGAGCCGCTGCACGGGTTTCATCCGCATTGGCAAAAGGGCTTGCCCTTTGTTTGGTTGCCGCTGCCGCAGGGGTGGCGGCCATCGACCTTTGCGCGCATGGCCGAAGAAGAGGGCGTGCTTTTGCGCTCGGCTGATGAATATGCCTTGATTCACGGCCGGGCGCCCTCGGCGGTGCGCTTGGCGCTTCCGGGCAATATCGCGCGTCAGCAAATGGCGGCGGGGGTGGCGGCCCTGGCGCATCTGTTGGCGCGCCCGCCGTCAGATATGGCGGTGTGATCGCAAGCGCCCCTGTTGCAAGCCCCCCCCTGTTGCAAGGCCCCCCTGTTGCAAGGCGGACTCGCTTTGAGCTTTTTGAACGGTGGCGCTTGACCCGTGCGGCAACGGGCGGCACCTTGGCCAAAGAGCAGATAAAGAAAGAGCCCGAAAATGGGACTTCAAACCACTTTTCACGCGCCTTTGGGCGGTGCATTCCTCGGCTGGCGAAAAAGCCGGGCCGGATTGACCGAAATCGTTTATGACAGCGGCCGCCAAACCCGGATTGTCTGGCGGGTTGCCGGGGCATTGGTCAGTGAAGATCGGCTGGTTGAAGCGCTGAGCGTGGCGGTGAATGCCGCGCGGGTGGTGCCCTCGCTTTATGACGAGTTGAAAAAACGCGCCATTGCGATTGAACAGATCGCCGATTGAGCCCGGCCCGGCACCTTTGAAATTCAACGTCTGGTGCCGGGCAGTTTTTCCTTGCGTGGTCTGAGGTCATCGGCTTAGATTTGATCAAACGACCATAAACGGCGGACAGGGGACATCATGGCGAAAACAACCGAAGCGAAACGCTTCTGGGGGTCTGAGGCCGCAAACGGTTTGGCGATGATCAGCCCGACGGCGATCTATGCCGCATTGTTGCTGGCGGCCCCGTTGATCACGATCTTTCTCTATAGCTTTATGACCGACGGCTATCTTGAGATCATCTGGAATTTCCAGCTTTGCAACTATATCGGGGAATGCGCCTCTTATAAAACCGTTGATGGCCAGATGGTTGCAACGCAGCACTATCTGGGCGCCTGGAGCGATCCTCTGTCGCGCACGCTGATGTTGCGCTCGCTTTATGTGTCGATGCTGGTGACGGCGGTGACGGTGCTGCTGGCGTTTCCGGTGGCGTATTTCGTCAGCTTTCATGTGCCCGGATCGCGCAAATCGTTGTGGCTGTTTTTGATCACCATTCCGTTCTGGACCTCGTATCTGATCCGGGTGTTCCTGTGGAAAGTGATCCTGGGCTATAATGGCGTGGTCAATTCCGGGCTTTTGGAGCTGGGCATCATTCATGAGCCGCTGACGTTCATCCTTTACAACGTCAATTCGGTGGTGATCACCCTGGCCCATGCCTATGCGCCCTTTGCGATTTTGCCGATTTTCGTGGCGCTGGAAAAGATCGACAGATCGTTTCTAGAGGCCGGGCGGGATTTGGGCGAAAGCCCGTTCATGACCTTTATCCGGGTGACGCTGCCTTTGGCGATGCCGGGGGTGATTTCGGCGGTGCTGATCGTGTTCATTCCGACAATTGGCGATTACGTCACACCAAAGCTGATGGGCGGGCCCGAGGGGCAGATGGTCGCCAATCTAATTCAGCTGGAATATCAGAAACTTGACAATTATCCGCTGGGGTCTGCGCTGGCCATCTCGGCCATGGGCATTGTGACGGCGGTTAGCCTGCTGTTCTTGTTCCTGAACCGTCGCTATCTGAAGGGGCCGAAATAATGAAGGGCGGTTGGTTTCGCGTTTACACCATTGGCTATCTGATCTTTCTTTATGCACCCATCGTGCTGTTGCCGCTGTTTGCGTTCAATGATGCCACGATCATCTCTTTCCCGCTGACCGGGTTCACGCTGAACTGGTTTTACAAGCTGTGGGAGCAACCGCCACTGCATGAGGCGTTGAAAAACTCGCTGATCATCGCGGTCTCGGCCTCGGTTCTGGCGACGACTTTGGGCGTCTTTGCCTCGCGGGCCTCGACCCGCTACCGGTTTCCGTTCAAGGCCGGGCTGATGGGCATGATCATGCTGCCTTTGGTGCTTCCCGAGGTTATTCTGGCGGTGGCGCTGTTGGTTGTGTTGCTGGGGATCGGGGTTCCGCTGTCGATTTTCACGGTGATTCTGGGCCATGTGCTGGTTTGCACGCCGTTTTCCATTGCCATTCTGTCGGCGGCGTTTCAGGCGCTGGACCAATCGCTGGAAGAGGCAGCCTATGATCTGGGCGAGACGCCACTTTCGACCTTTCGGCTGATCATCCTGCCCTTGGTGATGCCGGGGATTGTGTCGTCCTTGTTGATCACCTTCACCATCAGCCTTGATGAGTTCATCATGGCGTTCTTTCTGGCGGGCAGCGAAACCACGCTTCCGGTCTATATCTTCTCGCAGTTCCGTTTCCCGACGGCAGTGCCGGTTATCATGGCGCTGGGGACGATACTTGTCTGTCTGTCGATCACCCTTCTTGCAATCGCTGAATATTTCCGACGCCGTGGCATTGCCAAAACCGGCGGTAAGGATACTGGAGGCTTCCTGTGACGTCTGAAAAACCAACCATGATCGAGTTCAAAGACGTTCATAAGTATTACGGCACCTATCACGCGTTGCGAGGGATCACCGCCACCATCCGGGCCGGTGAGTTCTTTTCGCTGTTGGGGCCGTCGGGCTGTGGCAAGACCACGCTGTTGCGCACCATCGCGGGCTTTGAGGGGATCTCCTCGGGGGCGGTGATGATTGACGGCAAGAACATGGCGGGCGTTCCGGCCAACAAGCGCCCGACCAATATGGTGTTTCAATCCTATGCGATTTTCCCGCATCTGACAGTGTCGGAGAACGTCGGTTTTGGGTTGCGCAAAGACCCGCGCTCAGTTGCCGAGAAGGCAAAGGCGGTGGCCGAAGCCCTTGAGATGGTGGGGCTGAAAGGCTTTGGCGATCGCTCGGCCCATGCGCTTTCGGGCGGGCAGCGCCAGCGGGTGGCTTTGGCGCGGGCGTTGATCCTCAAGCCCAAGGTTTTGTTGCTGGACGAACCGCTCAGCGCCTTGGACAAGAAGATGCGCGAGCAGATGCAGAT
>CBDUEF010000203.1:0-5479 GCA_965366095.1 uncultured Cypionkella sp.
GGCCCCCGCGGCGCGGGCGGCCTCGATCTCGGGGGCAGAGCGGCAAAGGCGGATGGCGTGGGGATGGGCGGTGGTCAGGCGGATCAGACCGGCGATTTGCGCCGTGGTTTCTTGACGGGCAAGAGTGACATCAATCGCCGGAAACGCGCGGAATTTGGCGGTGGGATCAGGGCTTCGGCTGGGATCATTGCTGCACCAGACCGCAAAAAAGCCACCCGCAAAACCGCCCGCCCGACATTTTTGCAGATCAAGATCACCGGGACGGCCCGATATAAAGCTGCCACCCGTAGAATCGCCCTCATGCAGCAGACAGGACAAAAGATCATTATGCCCGTCGAATACCGTGAATTTCGTCATTGTGCCCGACCTTTTGTCATTCTGCCCGATGCTTTAGTTTCACCCCAAAACGGCGCTGTTGACAAGTGAAGCCAGAACCTGCCCAATCGCCGCAGAAGCCTTGAAAAGAGTCGGGGCCAAAGGCTGCCAAGAAACAAAAACGGGGAGTTACACATGCTACTTAAACCAACCTTTCGCCGGGTAGGCGCTGTTGCTATTGCCGCGCTGATGCTGGGCACCGCCCCTGCGGCGCTGATGGCGGCAACACCCGCCGACACTCTGGTCATCGCCAGCGCGATTGATGACATCGTATCCATCGACCCGGCCGAAGCCTATGAATTTTCCGGCCTTGATCTGATCAACAACGTCTATGACGGCCTGGTCGAGATCAACCCGGCGACGCTGGCAATGGAGCCGGGTCTGGCCGAAAGCTGGGAAGTGGCCGCCGATGGCATGAGCTATACTTTCAAGATGAAACAGGGCCTTACCTTTGCCTCGGGCAATCCGGTGACGGCAGATGCCGCCGCCTGGTCGTTGCAGCGCGCGGTCAAGCTGAACAAGACCCCGGCCTTTATTCTGAACCAATTCGGCTGGACCGCCGAGAACGTCGACAGCATGATCACCGCCGATGGCAACAACTTGATGATCAAGGTCGACAAGGCCTATGCGCCCACTTTCCTTTACAACTGCCTGACCGCCGGGATCGCCTCGATTGTCGATGCTGAAACCGTCAAAACCCATGATGTGGGCGGCGATATGGGCAACGAATGGCTGAAAAGCAATTCGGCGGGCACCGGGGCCTATGTGCTGAAATCCTTCAAGGCAAACGAAGGCTATGTGCTGGAGATGCGTCCGGGCTATTGGCGCGGCGATGCCAAGATCGCCAAGATCTTCATGCAACACGTGCCCGAAGCCGCGACCGAGCGGTTGCAGCTTGAAAAAGGCGATGTGGATATCGCGCGTTCGATGACCCCCACCGATTTCGAGGGCATGGCGGGCAATGCCGATGTGGTCACCCAAAATGACGTGGGTGGGCAGGTTTATTATCTGTCGTTCAACCAAAAGAACGAAAACTACAAGAACGCCAAGTTCCTGGATGCGATGCGGTGGTCGGTTGATTATCAGGGCATGGCTGACACCATCATGAAGGGCGCCGTGATCCCGCATCAGGCCTTCTTGCCCAAGGGCTATCTGGGCGCTTTGGAAGATCTGCCCTATTCGCTGGACGTAGAAAAGGCCAAGGCCCTGCTCGCGGAATCTGGGATCACCGATCCGAAAGTGGTTCTGACGGTGCGCAACTCGGCCGACCGTATGGATGTGGCACAGTCGATCCAGAACACCTTTGGTCAGGTCGGCATCACGGTGGAGCTGAAAACCGGCGAGGGGGCTGAACAGCTTAAAGAATACCGCGCCCGTCTGCATGACGCGACGCTGCAAACCTGGGGCCCGGATTATCCCGATCCGAACACCAACTCTTCGACCTTTGCCGAAAACCCCGACAATTCGGATGCCGCTGGCAACACCGGCTATCTGGCCTGGCGCAACGCCTATGATCCCGGCGAGATGACCGCAGAATCGAAAGCCGCCGTGCTGGAGCAGGACTCGGCCAAGCGGGTTGAGATGTATAAGGCGCTGCAAATCAAGCACCGCGAGACCTCGCCTTTCATCATCATCTTCCAGCAAGCCCGCCAGACCGGCGTGCGCGCCAATGTGAAAGACTTCTACACCGGTGGCGCCATTGATGCGGCGGCCTATTGGCTGGCCTCGAAGTAAGCCATCAGGCCCCGGAGCAATCCGGGGCCTTTTCATCATGACAAGCACCCCCGTTTCCACCGGCCCCCGGTTTCGTCTGTTGCGCCAGATCGGCTCGACAGCGTTTTCGCTGTTCATCACCTTTATCGGCCTTTTGGCTGTAACCTTCATCATCAGCCGCGTGGTGCCGATTGATCCGGTAACCTCGATCCTTGGCAACCGCGCATCGCAGGCGCAAATTGATGAGGCCCGCGAGAAACTGGGCCTGAATGATCCGATGTGGCAGCAGTTCGGCATCTACCTTGCCGACACCTTTCAGGGCGATCTTGGCACCTCGATCCGCACCCGAGAGCCGGTTTTGAAAGAGGTAGGCCAGCGGTTTCCGGCGACGTTAGAGCTGGCAACTTTGGCCACCATCATCGGCGTGCTGATCGGCCTGCCTGCCGGGGTGATTGCGGCGACCAAGCCGGGATCGCTCTATGATCAGATGGTGCGGCTGATCGGGCTTATGGGCTATTCCATGCCGGTATTCTGGCTAGGGTTGATCGGACTTTTGTTATTTTACGGCCAGTTGGGCTGGGTCGGCGGGCCCGGACGGTTGGATGCTGTCTATCAGATGAGTTACGATTTCGAGATCACCCAATACACCGGCATGATCATGCTCGACACCGCGCTGAACGGGCGCTGGGACATGTTTGCCAATGCGTTTTCGCATATCATCCTGCCGGCGGGCATTCTGGCCTATATCTCGATGGCCTATATCAGCCGGATGACCCGCAGTTTCATGATGAATGAGTTGGGGCAGGAATATATCACCACAGCGCGGGTCAAGGGGATGCCGGAATCGCGCGTGGTCTGGGTGCATGCGTTGAAAAACGTCATGGTGCCGCTGATCACGGTGATCGCGCTGTCCTACGCCTATCTGCTGGAGGGCGCGGTGCTGACCGAGACGATTTTCGCTTGGCCCGGCCTTGGCAGCTATATCACCGATGCGCTGGTGGTGGCGGATATGCCTGCGGTTCTGGGCGGCACTGTGGTGGTTGGGGCGGCCTATATCGGGCTGAATATGCTGTCCGATCTGCTCTACCGCCTTGTTGATCCGAGGGCGCGGGTATGAGTGCGATTGCCTGGCTGCGCGACCCGAACCCCGCCTCGCGCCTGCAATCACGGCTGGGGCAAAGCTATCTGTCGTGGTTGCGACTGAAACGTAATCCCTTGGCGATGATCGGGCTGACCATCACGGTTTTGCTGATCCTGATGGCGGTTTTCGCGCCTTACCTCGCGCCGCATGATCCCATCGCGCAGGAATTGGCGCGGCGATTGATGCCCCCCGGCACCCCCGGCAATTGGCTCGGCACCGATGATTTCGGCCGCGATATCCTGTCGCGGATCATCTTTGGCAGCCGGATCACGCTTTACATTGTGCTGCTGGTGATCCTGACCGCCCCCGTCGTCGGCCTGATCATCGGCACCGTTGCAGGCTATTTCGGCGGCTGGACCGATGAAATCCTGATGCGGATCACCGATATTTTTCTGGCCTTCCCCAAGCTGATTCTGGCGCTGGCGTTGGTGGCCGTGCTGGGGCCGGGAATGGAAAACGCGGTGCTGGCCATCGCGCTGACATCCTGGCCGCCCTATGCGCGGGTGGCGCGGGCCGAAACGCTGACGGTGCGCAATTCCGATTATATCGCGGCGGTCAGGCTGCAAGGCGCGGGGGCGATCCGGGTGATCTGGGGCCATGTGATGCCGATGTGCCTGCCCTCGGTGATCATCCGCGTAACGCTGGATATGGCGGGGGTGATCCTGACAGCGGCAGGGCTTGGCTTCCTTGGCGTGGGCGTGCAGCCGCCCCTGCCCGAATGGGGGTTGATGATTTCCTCGGGCCGCAAGTTCCTGTTCGAGCAATGGTGGGTCGCCACCATGCCCGGCCTTGCGATTTTCATCGTCAGTTTGGGCTTCAACCTCTTGGGTGATGGCTTGCGCGATGTTCTTGATCCAAAGAGTGCCAGCAAATGAGCCTGTTATCAGTGAAAAACCTGAAGGTGACCTTTGACACCGAGGCAGGCCGGGTTGAGGCCGTGCGCGGGGTTTCCTTTAGCCTTGGCCGTGAGCGGTTGGGCATTGTGGGCGAATCCGGTTCCGGCAAAACCATGACCGGGCGCGCGGTGCTGCGGCTGATCCGCCCCCCCGGCAAGATCGAGGCGGATGAGATGGTGTTCGATGGCGTGGACCTGATGCGCGCCAGCGAACGCGAGATGCGCGCGCTGCGGGGCCCACGGATCGCCATGGTGATGCAAGACCCGAAATATTCGCTGAACCCGGTGATGAAGGTGGGCGCGCAACTGATGGAGGGGTTGCGCCAACGCGACCGCATCCCCAAGGATCAGGCCCGCGCCAAGGCGATCGAGGCGCTGAACGCCGTGCAAATCCGCGACGCCGAGCGGGTGATGGAAGCCTATCCGCATGAGCTGTCGGGCGGCATGGGCCAGCGGGTGATGATCGCGATGATGCTGATCCCCAACCCCGATCTGCTGATCGCCGATGAACCCACAAGCGCCCTTGATGTCACCGTGCAGGCCGAAGTTCTGTCGATTCTGGATAATCTGGTGAAAACCCGCGGCATGGGGTTGATCTTCATCTCCCACGATCTGCGCTTGGTGGCGCGGTTTTGTGACCGGGTTTTGGTGATGTATAAGGGCCGCGTGGTCGAGGAATTGGCGGCCAAGGATTTACTGAACGCCAAGCACCCCTATACCCAAGGCCTGCTGAACTGTCTGCCGCGCATCGGCGGGTCGCGCAAGCCGCTGCCCTCGCTGGACCGTGACGCATCATGGGCGAATTGACATGCTGATCGAGATTGAAAACCTGTCTGTCACCTTCACCGCCAATCACCGCGAGGTGCGCGCGGTGCAAGAGGTGTCGCTAAGTGTGGCGGCCAAGGAATCCTTCGGGCTGGTGGGGGAATCCGGCTCGGGCAAATCCACCATCCTGCGGGCGATCTGTGGGCTGGCCCCAATTTCGGGCGGCTCTATCCGCATCGGCGGTGAGCCTGTCCGCCATGACCGCGCCTTTTCGCGCAAGGTGCAGATGGTGTTTCAAGACCCCTATGCCAGCCTGCATCCCCGCCACACCATCGACCGCACCCTGTCGGAACCGCTGGCCATCCATGGCCTGCCCGGCACCGATACCCGCATCACCCAGGCCCTGATCGACGTCGGCCTGCCAACCAATTTCCGCTTTCGCTATCCGCATCAGCTTTCGGGTGGCCAGCGCCAAAGGGTGGCCATAGCCCGCGCCCTGATGCTGGAACCCGAGATCCTGCTGCTGGATGAGCCAACCTCGGCACTGGATGCTTCGGTGCAGGCGGAAACGCTTAATCTCCTCAGCCGCC
>CBDUEF010000204.1:0-5461 GCA_965366095.1 uncultured Cypionkella sp.
TTCGGCATTTCCAACGATTCTGCTTGCCTCCTTGATGCTGAGACTCTCTCTCAATATTTCTTCAACCAAATTGATCATTGGACAAGGTCACACCGGTACTTCCGCTGCCGGCCATGTCATCGAAGGATTCGCGAATTTCATTATGGGCGGCAATCTCCTACTGGGCCTTGTGATCTTTTGTGTGCTCCTGATTGTTAACTTTGTGGTGATTACCAAAGGTGCCGGGCGCATGGCCGAAGTCGGTGCCCGTTTCGCTTTGGACGGGATGCCGGGAAAACAATTGGCCATTGATGCCGATATGGCCGCAGGCGCTATCAATCACGCCGAGGCCAAGTTGCGGCGCGAACAAGAGCTGGCTGAAACAAATTTCTTTGGCTCTCTGGACGGGGTGTCCAAATTTGTCAAAGGGGATGCGGTCGCAGGTTTACTGATCACCATGCTCAATATTGTCATGGGGTTGATCATGGGCGTGGTGATGCATGGGATGCCCTTTGGTAAAGCGTTTCAAACTTATGCCATTCTCACGGTTGGTGATGGTTTGGTCTCGCAAATTCCGGCAGTAGTGATCTCGGTGGCCGCAGCACTATTGCTGACACGGGGTGGGACCAAAGGCACTGCAGATGTGTCTTTTTTTGCGCAACTTGGCCGTTACCCTGGCGCCTTGGGGACCGTCTCGGTGCTTATGGCGCTGTTCGCCTTGGTGCCAGGCATGCCCTTTTTACCATTTATTTTGGCAGCTGCTGGCCTGGCTGCCGGTGCGTACCATATAAACAAGCACACGAAACAGGACGCTGGTGAACCAGCGTCTGTGGCGCAGGAACCGATACGCAAACACCTAGGCGATGTGCTGGATTTTGATGAAATTCATATAGAGTTTGCGTCAAATCTTGTTGGTATGGTTCTTGACCCTGCCACTGGATTAGACGCGCGCATCAATAATATGCGCAATCATGTCGCGGCGACCTTTGGTCTCATCCTGCCAGAAATGCGGCTGACAGATGAGGGGGGCCTGCCACCGGGAACCTATCGAATCCGTCTTCAGGGGGTAGAGCGGGTCCGTGACAAGTTGGTCCCTGATCGGGTTTTGGTCTTGCTATCTGAAGGTGTCGATGCGCCGGATGGGTTTGACGTGAAGGAACCTGTCTACGGCGCTCCTGCCCGTTGGATAAGGGCGGACGATCAGGAAGAGGCCGTGCTGTCTGGCCTGACGGTGGTATCACCACCTGAAGTTCTGGCAACGCATCTACTTGAAATAATAAGAGGAAATTTGTCTCGTCTTTTGTCATTGCGTGGAATGCGGCGTCTATTGGATGAGTTTGTCAACGTTTCTGACCCGGTTCGCGCCGAAGCCAATCGGCGTCTGCTCGACGAGCTGATGCCTGACAAAGTACCCGCAGATCTATTGCTTGCGGTCTTGCGACTGCTTTTGGAAGAGCGGGTATCAGTTCGCAATCTTCCCCTTATACTTGAGGCCGTGGCCGAAGCCCGGGGTCTGGGTGCCCCCGAAGCGATTAGTGAGCATGTACGCCAACGACTCGGGTTTCAGCTTGTCGCCGAACTGCGACGTGAAGATGGTACGATCCCGCTGATCCAACTCGCGGCTGATTGGGAGAAAATTTTTACCACTTATCAGATCGAGGGAGAGCGCGGTCTTCGGGACGTTGCACTTCCTCCCGAGCAATTCAACCGCCTCGCGAATGCAGTGGCAGACCGGCTGACGCGGTCGGCCGAAACCGGGACTTTTCCTGCTCTCGTCACCTCTACCCTTCGACGCCGGTTCTTGCGTACCGTGCTCGCGGCGAAAGGCCTGTCGGCCCCTGTGCTATCATACGAGGAAATTGGCCTGGACGCGCGCCCTGCGATGGTGGGGATGGTGGCGGCGTAATGGGCAAGTCAAGCTGCTTTTCTGAGGGAATCGATAGTCTTGCGGTGTTGGAGCATTGGCCAGAGCACGGTGACACTGCGGCGCGCGGGGCCAATCAGCGCTTGGGTTTGGTGTTTTCCTTCGCGGCGTTTACGGTCGTCGAAGGCCTTGGAGAGCGCGTCCTACGAGCAGAAGGCGACCTGATAGAAGACAGGTTCGAGCGCTTTGTCTCCGCCAAAAGTTCCGCACAAACCTTTCTCTTTTCCCGACTGGCGGATGCCGGGGGCGCGGCCTGCTGCCGACAGCAATCGGCGGATGTCACCGACGCGGGCGATGAACCTTTCCGCAGGCACCACCCCCATCCCTGGCAGCGACCGGATGAAGGCGCCCTCAGGGTGCAGGATCAAACGGGCGTCAAGGGCCTCGATGGAGCGCTCGCGGACCAACTCGGCCATGGCCGCCTCACTGGGAACGGTCAATCTCTGTGCGCGGGCGGCGGCAAGGGCGGGTTCGGCCAGCACTACGGAGGCCAGAAGATGCGGGGGGTTGGCCAGATGCGCCACGACCCGCCGCTGTCCCGCTTGGGGGATTTC
The DNA here is from genome assembly GCA_965366095.1 of uncultured Cypionkella sp. Lineage (GTDB taxonomy): Bacteria > Pseudomonadota > Alphaproteobacteria > Rhodobacterales > Rhodobacteraceae > CBDUEF01. Next base: position 2,458 of record CBDUEF010000204.1, read on the forward strand.
GGCCGGGGAGGCAAAACGGATTCGGCGGGCCAGCGGCCCCTTGGAGGTGACGTCGAGACCGCGTTCCGTGCCCGGATGCGGGTCGCCCAGAAGGCCCCGCAGACAGTTGAGGCGGCTTGTCTGCTCCTCTGTCAGATCGCGGTGGCGACCGACCTTGAGTCTGAGAGTCACCACCGTCTATGCGTCGGTCAGGATCGGGTGAAGTTCACGGATACGCACCAGATCGACGTTGGTGCGGGTCTCGCAGGGGTCGGACTTGCGCGCGCCCCAGGCAAAGCCTTGGCCCGCGCGGTTGACAGCGATACCAAACGCATGGGCGCGCGCAAAACCCTCGGCCAGCAGGAACGCCTCGAGGAAAAGCGCGCGAGACCCCACGACGTCGAGCCCAATCGCTGGTTCTCCAACAAGGGCGCGCAGGTCATCCATGAAGGCGCCGATCCCCGCCGACGTGTTCTCGCGCACCCCGTCGAGGCATATTCGCCCGCCCTGATCCTTGCCACAGGCGCAGTGCAGAACCTTGGCGACATCCATCCCGACAGAAACCCGCAAGGCGCCTCCCTCTACTTATCCCGGCCCCGCCTTGCCAGCTTCGCCTTACCGAGCCCTCAGGGGCATCGCGTAATCAGAGGCCGAGCAAAAGCGGCGCAACTGTCCAAGCCAACAACGGCAGCCGGCAAGACAACCTTACCCACATCGTCTGCACCCCAGCAGTTTCGCACCGACAACGGCGCAACGAAAAGAGGTAAGTCCGAATGAGCAATTTGATCGCCGAATTGACCAAATATTTCGAGCTTGGCCCCGAAATGATTTGGGCTGCAGCCCTGGTTTTTTTTCGGGTTGGTGCGGCAATGGCCATGATTCCGGCTTTCGGAGAGCAAGCTGTCCCTCAACGTGTGCGGCTTGTGTTGGCGTTAGCCTTTGCGCTGGTGGTATTACCTGCCGTCAGCGATAAGCTGCCTATGTTGGATACTGGGTTTGTACTTCCAATCGTCTCTGAATCGCTAATCGGCCTTGCATTGGGATTTGCGCTTCGCCTGTTCGTAATGGCTTTGCAGATTGCTGGTGCTATTGCGGCGCAGGCGACATCTTTGGCCCAAATGGTGGGGGGACCTGGGCCCGAGCCGCAACCTGCCATCACAAATCTCTTGGTTATAGCGGGCTTGGCTTTGTCTGTTGCTACTGGGCTACACGTGAGGGTGGCTGAATTTCTGATCGGATCCTACCAGCTTTTGCCAGCAGGACATCTGCCAGATGCCAAGGATATGGCAGATTGGGGACTGTTTCGGATATCGACGGCGTTCAACCTAGCATTTTCCCTTGCTGCTTCATTCTCCATTGCTGCGTTGCTCTACAATGTTGCGTTGGGCGTGATCAATCGCGCAATGCCGACCCTTATGGTTACGTTTATCGGAGCGCCAGCCCTAACTGCTGGTGGTCTGCTGATGCTGATGCTCATGGCGCCACCGATGCTGGTATATTGGTTAGAATTGCTGACCCACTTCTTTAACGCCCCGTTCAAAGTCATGCCATGAGCGAAGAAGCCGACAGTGAAAAGGAGCATGAGCCGTCACAAAAGCGGCTCGATGATGCACGCAAACGGGGGGAGGTGCCGCGATCGACGGACATTTCAACGGCAGCGGGCTATGCTGGCTTGCTATTGGCTTGCATGATTTGGGGAAAATCAATCATGCAAGATCTCGGCAACTCTCTCATTCCCCTGTTAGGACAAGCCGACCGATATGGGTGGCTCATGCGTCATGATGCCCGTGCGCCGATCGGTTCGCTGATTGTGGCGGTTTTCCTTTCAGTGTCTGCGCTTTTTGCAGTCCCGGCCGCGGTTTCGGTGGTGGCGATTGTGGCGCAGCGTGCCTTTGTGATTGCTCCGGAAAAGCTCGCCTGGAAATGGTCACGCCTGTCACCCTTGGCCAATGCAAAGCAAAAATTCGGCAGGGATGGACTTTTTGAGTTTGGCAAAAGCTTCGTTAAAATGGTGACGTTCATTGCCATTCTCGCAACCTTTCTTTTGTCACGCGCACCAAAGATTCTGCAAAGCCATAGATTGGCACCAGAACTCGCAACGGAATTGATGTTGAGTCTCTTTCTCGAGTTCCTGCTCCTCATTCTAATTGTATCGGCAGTCATCGGCGGGGTCGATTATTTCTGGCAACTTGCGCAACACAGACGTCGCAACCGGATGTCGCGTAAGGACCTTCAGGATGAAATGAAGGAATCGGAAGGTGATCCGCAAACCAAACAGCAACGCCGCCAACGGGGCCATGAAATTGCGACCAATCGAATGTTGCAGGATGTGGCGAAAGCCGACGTGATCGTTGTGAATCCTACTCATTTTGCCATAGCCCTGAAATGGAATCGTGCCTCGCGCGGAGCTCCGGTCTGCGTTGCCAAAGGCACGGATGAAATAGCGGGCCGCATTCGTGAAAAGGCTGCAATTGCAGGTGTGCCAATTCACTCTGATCCGCCGACCGCTCGGGCGATCCATGCAGCTGTGAGGATTGGGCAGCCGATTCTTCCCGAGCATTATCGTGCAGTTGCCGCCGCAATCCGGTTTTCCGAGGCTTTACGCAAGCGGAACGAAGGAACGGCAAAATGAGTAAGCTTCAAGACATCCGTCGTCTGCAGCTTCTGGCAGCGCTTAAATTGGAGGCAAGTATTTTAGTGCTGGCGAAAGCGAACCATGCTCGGCAAATTAGTATGGGCCAACTGGCTGGCTTGGCAACGGCACAAGAGCTTCCGGCAGATATGCCCGAGATTGTTGGTCGTCGGGCTGAGATGACATATCAGCGCTGGGCAGAAGGCCGGCGCGCCGAAATTAATGTCGTCCTTGCCCGTCAGACCGCCGATTGGCTAACAGCTCATGATGCTGCCCGTGCAGTGTTTGGGCAAACAGAAGCCTTAAAAGCGATCGTGCATCGTATGAAGAAAGGACGCTAGCTGTTCAGTCCCGGCATTTGATGGATTGGATTTAGGATGAACCTTTCAGGTT
>CBDUEF010000205.1:0-5446 GCA_965366095.1 uncultured Cypionkella sp.
GGGTCGGATCGGATTATGGGTCATTGAAGGTCTCTGAATTGGGTGCCGTAGTCATCGCAGACGGGCAGCGGATCAGCGGCGTTGGCTGGAAAAACCCGGAGCTACTGGCCCGGCACAACTTCCGGAACAACGCTGGACGCATCCGCGACATTCACGAATTTCGCAAGATCATTGTCGCCGGTCAGATCCGCCACTGTATAGCCGGTTTGCAACGACTCGGCAGAGAGCGCCACGTTCTTTATAACCTGCGCGCCCGGAGCCGCCGGGCCATAGGTTTTGCCATTCACCACAAAGTAGATCGAGCCCGAATTCCCCGAGCGCAACAGCGCCGCCTGTTCAAGCGAGGGCACGGCATAACGCTCGCCTGCATTCAGGATTTTCTCAAACAAGACAGTGCCATCTGCGGCGGAAACCCGCACCCAAGACGGGCGAACGGCCAATATCTCGACGCCCGGCTTGGCTTCGGCAACCAATTGCACCGTGCCGGTATCGGAGGTGGCATTCGCCTCTTCCATCGCGGCCAGCCCGGTTGCGCCATCTGAACTCTGGCGCGGATTGATTGCGGAAATTGGCCCGTCGCGCGGTGTCATCACCGGAACGTCAAGCGCTTGGGGTTGATACAACCGATCAAGCGGATCAACCTGCGTGTCATTTGCCGCCAAGACGTCAAGGTCTTGTGCAGGCGCTGAACGCACGGCAGGGGCCGCACTCTGAACATTGCCCAAAGGATCTATCTCGGCGATGACGGCAGGGGCCTGATCGACCGGCGCAAGCTGCACGCGTTGCACCTCTTGCAGCACCGACCAGCCGCCATACCCCAGCGCCCCGATCAAAGCGACCAGCACCGCAAGGGAACCAACTGCCCCCGGCTCAACCCGAGACATCAGGCTTTGGCCGCGCGGAATGAAAGAAATATTCGGATTGCCGATGGGATCGCGATTGTCGCCTGCGTTCTGGCGCGCGCGCATCGCGGTGACCGAAGCCGAAGACGCCGCCGCCGACATGCCATGCGCAACCGCAAATCCAGACTCACGGCAGAACTTGGCAAAGGCCCAATCGGGATCCATGCCCAGATATCTGGCATAGGAGCGGATATAGCCGGCAATGAAACCCGGAGTCTCAAAAGCCGAGACATCGGCGTTTTCAATTGCAGCAATATAGGTGGCTTTGAGTTTGAGTTCGCGCTGAACGTCAAGCAAGGATTTGCCCAAGGTCGCACGTTCCCCACGCATGAGGTCGCCCAGACGCAGCTCGAAGTCATCAAACCCTTTGGGCTTGTCCACCTCTTGCGCGGGAGTTTTAATCCCCCGCCCGATCATGCCTTGAGCCTCATTTCTGCCCCGTCAGTGTCTGAGTCGCGCATCCGCCGACCCTTTTTCTCGTATTGTGGATTTTTTAGCACAGGACAAGCGATTCTGCATGTGCAGAACAGCCTTTAGGCGCTGGCTTCGGCACGATTCAGCGCACAGTGCCGCCAGAGCCGGTCCATCGCCATCACAAGTTTGTCAATTTGCTGCGAATCATGCACCGGCGACGGGGTAAAACGCAGCCGCTCGGTGCCACGCGGCACAGTCGGAAAATTGATCGGCTGCACATAAATGCCGAAATCTTCCAGCAGCATGTCAGACAACTTCTTGCAATGTGTGGGGTCGCCCACATGGACAGGCACAATATGTGTGCCATGATCAATGATCGGCAGGCCCAAGGCCTTGAGGCGCAGCTTGAGAATGCGGGCATTGGTTTGCTGGGCATCCCGCAGGTGTTGCGCGGTCTTTAGAATGCGCACCGACGCGGCCGCCCCTGCCGCCACAACCGGGGGCAAAGAGGTGGTGAAAATGAAGCCCGGCGCATAGGAGCGCACCGCATCCACCATCTTCGCAGTTGCAGCAATATAGCCGCCGAACACGCCATAAGCCTTGGCCAGAGTGCCGTTGATAATGTCGATGCGATGCATCAATCCTTCACGTTCCGCTATCCCTGCCCCGCGCGGCCCATACATGCCAACGGCGTGAACCTCGTCGATATAGGTCAGGGCGTTGAACTCATCGGCCAGATCGCAAATCGCCTTGATCGGGCCAATATCGCCATCCATCGAATAGATCGATTCGAAGGCGATCAGCTTTGGCGCTTGCGGATCATCGGCGGCAAGAAGTTCGCGCAAATGCGCCAGATCATTGTGCCGAAAGATACGCTTGGCCCCACCATTGCGGCGCACGCCTTCGATCATCGAGGCGTGATTGAGGGCATCGGAATAGATGATCAGGCCGGGAAACAGCCGTGGCAATGTCGATAGTGTGGCGTCATTGGCGATATAGGCCGAAGTGAACACCAAGGCCGCCTCTTTGCCATGCAGATCCGAGAGTTCGGCCTCAAGCTGTTTGTGATAAAGCGTGGTTCCCGAAATATTGCGGGTGCCGCCCGAGCCTGCGCCGGTGGCCTCCAACGCCTCATGCATCGCAGTTAGAACCTCGGGATGCTGACCCATGCCAAGATAATCATTGCCACACCAGACGGTGATTTCGGCCTCGGTGCCATCGGGTTTGCGCCAGATCGCCTGCGGATAGGCGCCTTTGCGGCGTTCGATATCGATGAATGTGCGATAGCGGCCCTCTTCATGCAGGCGCGAGAGGGCGGTATCGAGGGCTGCGTCGTAATTCATCAAAAACTCCTGACCTGCGCAGGTCACTTAAAGCTGTATTCCGCGCGAGGCATTGATGTGCATCAAAGCTGCGATAAACCCAATTGGGCAAATTGACGCCCCATTGGCCGTTTGAGACAGTTTCACCTGTCAGTTGGCAATCACCACGGCACAATCCTTGGCGGAATTTGCCTTGGCTATGCAGGCAGCCACGGCGTCATCCGGTGCTGTTGCGCCTTTGCCAAGCCCCCAACCGCCTGTCGATTTTGAGATTGCCATCGCGCCGGCCTTGGCATCATAGCTTTTCTTAAAGCCTTGGGTCGCATCAGATGACATCTGAAACCCCCTGTCTTTCCATCCCTTTGGCCGGATCAAGGCCGCCAGAACGCAATCGGCTTTGCCTTTTTTCTTGGCATTGCATTCCGCAAGTGCCACGGCGGAGGCGGCCTCGGTATCGTGATAATTGGCGGCGGCAACTGTGGATTCGGACATCAGCCCGTCTTCTGGCGAAATGGCGATCGCCCCGAAATAAGGCTGCGCGACACCCACCATTTGCAGAGCCTTTGCATCATTCTTGCCAAGGCCCGCCGATTTCAGGATCTCGACCTCGGCCTTGAGCGGAGCGTAAAGAACTTTTTTGGCATCTTTGCCCGAAATCGGATCGGCAAAGGCCGTCAGCGTCATAATCGCGGTGAGCCCCATGGTTGTGGCAAAGGTTTTGATCATCGGAACCTCGTTTCCCTATATTTCGCCCTTTTAGACCGTTGGGAACCTGCTGGACAGTCCCTGTCTGAATGTTAGGCTTGGGCTTGCCGATAAAATTGGAGTGCGCGATGAGCCTGGACGCTGTTCTTGCCAAAATTGATGAAACCCTGCCGCAATCGCTTGATCGCCTGCTGGAGCTGTTGCGAATCCCGTCTATTTCAACCGACCCTGCCTTTAAGGGCGATTGCGCAAAAGCTGCGGATTGGCTGGTTGAGGATTTGAAGGGTCTGGGGTTTGAGGCCTCAAGCCGCCCGACGCCGGGGCATCCGATGGTGGTGGCCCATGGCGGCAGCGGCAAGGCGCATCTGCTGTTTTACGGGCATTACGATGTGCAGCCGGTTGATCCACTAAGCCTGTGGGAGCGCGATCCCTTCGATCCCGAGGTTCAGGATACCGCCAAGGGCAAGGTGATCCGGGGCCGGGGATCGAGCGATGACAAGGGCCAGCTGATGACCTTTGTTGAGGCCTGTCGCGCGTGGAAAGCGGTGCATGGCAGCCTGCCGGGACGGCTTACGATCTTTCTGGAGGGCGAAGAGGAATCCGGTTCGCCCTCGTTGATCCCTTTCATGCAAGAAAACGCCGATGAGTTGCGCGCCGATGTTGCGCTGATCTGTGACACCGGGCTGTTTCAGGATACATCGCCCGCGATTGTAACGATGCTGCGCGGGCTGTTGGGCGAGGAATTGACCATCCACGCCGCCAACAAAGACCTGCATTCGGGCATGTTCGGCGGATTGGCGCAAAATCCGCTGCGGATACTGTCGCGTATTTTGGCCAATCTGCATGATGATCAGGGCCACGTTATGGTGCCGGGATTCTATGACGGGGTGACAGAATTGCCCGATGCGATCCGGCAACAGTGGCAAAGCCTGGCCTTTGATCACGCGAAATTTCTTGGCGATGTCGGGCTTTCCCTGCCTTCGGGTGAGGTCGAGCGCACGCCGCTGGAAATGATCTGGTCGCGCCCGACCGCCGAAATCAACGGTGTTTGGGGGGGCTATACGGGCGATGGCTTTAAGACTGTGCTTCCGGCCGAGGCGCATGCCAAGCTATCCTTCCGGCTGGTCGGAGACCAAGACCCCTTTGTCCTCCGCGAGAATTTCCGCAAATGGGTTGAGGCACAAATACCGGCCGATTGCTCGGTTGAGTGGAAGGGCCACGGCAATAGCCCGGCGGGGGTGATGCAGATTGACCATCCGGCGTTTGAGGCGGCGCGGGTGGCACTGGGCGAGGAATGGGGCAAGGCTGCGGCCTATGTCGGTTGCGGGGGCTCGATCCCGATTGCGGGCTATTTCAAGACCTATCTGGGGATGGACGCCATGCTGCTGGGCTTTGGCCGGGATGATGATCAGATCCACAGCCCGAACGAGAAATATGATCTTGAGTGTTTTCACAAGGGCATCAGATCTTGGGCCCGTGTGCTTGCGCGGTTGGTCTAAACAAAAACGGAGGCCCAAGGGCCTCCGTTTCCAGACAATTGGCCGGGTTAATTCACCACTGTAATCGCCGAGATCTCGTGTTTCTTGCCCATCATCTCCCAGACAATCGAAACCTTTTCTCCGACTTTCAGCGCCGGCGCCTTGACCGACGTGGGCAAAGTATAGGTGGTTCCATTGCTAAGGGTGATGTGGTGGTGTTTCAGATGCAGCGCCTTGATGGTGCCTTCTGTTGTTGTGGCCGCCGCCATCGCAAGACCTGCTCCGCCCAGTGAAAAGGCGATTGCGATGGGTATAAGATAGGAACGCATTTGCGTTGCTCCGTGGTTGGCTCATGTCATGCCGAGCCTTTGGTGAGGCCGTCTGGGGTTGTCGCGTCGACCGCATCCGTGTGGTCCGGCAACCTTCGACCTCTGGCGTGACCATAGCGATAAATCGCAAAGTTCATAGGAGGGGCCACGGCATTGTGAAATCGAGTGAACATCTTGCGATTGAACGGAAATTTCAGAATACCCAAGGTAAACCTGCGGTGAGTGCCGTCTTGAGTGGTTTGTAAACCTGCGGTGAGGGCCGTCTTGAGTGGTTTTCTCTCGATGGGTTATCGGGT
>CBDUEF010000206.1:0-5403 GCA_965366095.1 uncultured Cypionkella sp.
ATTCTGCGGGGCCAGCGGTGCTTGGATCAATGCCAAGATAGCTCAGAACCATGAAGCCGATGTCGGTGGGGCTGTCCAGTATGGATATCCCGCAATCGGCCAGTTTCGCGGCGTTTTCGGGTTTGAAGATCACATCAAGGCTGGACAGATCGGCATCGGGCAGGCGGGCCCGGACCATATCCATGTTGAAGGCAAAGCCGACCGAGCCCCAAGTATAGGGCGAGCCGTATTCATTGCCCGGATCAAAGCCTTCGACCACTTTCAGGATCGCCGGATCAAGGTTTTTCCAGCCCGGTAATTTGGAGCGATCCAGTTTTTCATAGACCCCGGCCTTGACGAATTGCGGCAAGGACAAACCAGCCATCAGCACAACATCATAGCCGGATGATCCCGCCAGCACCTTGGCCTGCATCTCTTCGGAACTGGCGTAAAGATCGTAAACCACGCCAATGCCGGTTTCTTTTTCAAAGTCGGCGATGGTGGTCTCACCGATATAATCGGACCAGTTATAGACATTCACGGTTCCTGCTGCGGCCCAGGAGGGGCGAACATACGGCATTGCAAGAGTTGCCCCGAGGGTGGCAAGTGCTGTGCGTCGGGTAAAGTTCATGGCAGTCTCCCGTTTGGTTTCGTTGTTTTCAGTTGGAACCCGCTTTGCTCCTGTGGCAAATCATTTCTGCGTTCAGCCTGGCGATCTCGGTTTCAGGCGGGGCCTGATCCAGTGTCATTACCGGCATCAGCTCGCGCAGGGCGTCATGATGGCGCCGCACGCCATATTCGAGATCGGACAGATGAAAGCCCTCAAATGCCGAGGATTTCATGGATTCATTTGACCAGATCGAGAGCTGTTGATCCTCGGTCGAGGTGTCGCGATCGATCCTATAGGCAAGATAGCGCGCCGCACGCATGGCGCGGGTCTCGTTCGGGTGGCGGTAGATGCGCCCGGTGATGCGGCTCAGGCCGGGTGAGATCGGGATTTCTTGATAGAACTGCGCAGACTCCGGGGTGAAGGCGAAGACCGCATTCGGAAACAGGCCGTAATAAGTCCAGCTGTTTTGCAAATGCGGCGGCAACCAGTCTTGCGTCTCGGACACAGAATTGTAGCGTTTTACCGACCAGCCACGCGCCGGGGCATCGCCAAACTGGCCGATCGACAGGCTAAGGCCGCCTTCCAGATGCAGATCAACATAGGTGCGCCCGTAAAGATCTTGCAGGCCGGGATGGGCCATCGGCACATGATAGCCCTCGTTGTCGACATCGCGCACCGATTTCCAATTGACCGCCAGATCGGCAGCCCAATGCGGTGCATCCACCGGTAGCAAGGCTTCGCTGCGATAGGCGGCGAAATCGGCAGAATAGGGGGCCAGCATTTCGGCGACCTTCGGCTGTGGGCCGGGCTTGAAGCGGAGGAAAAGGAAGCCGTGGAAAATATCCATCTCGATGGGTTTCAGGCCGAAATCGGCGCGCTCCAAATCGCCAAAGCTGGAGGGCTGAGCCGCCCCGCGCAGGGTGCCGTCAAGGTTGTAGACCCAGCCGTGGAAAGGGCAGATGATGGCACCACGGCAATGGCCCTTGGCCCCGTCAACTACCCGCGCGCCACGATGCCGGCACAGATTGTGAAAGGCCCGCAACGCGCCGTCCTGACCGCGCATCACCACCGCGCGTTCGCCTAGCATGTCATAGCTGATCCAATCGCCGGGGGAGGGCATGTCGCTGACGTGGCCCACCACTTGCCAATGGGTCAAAAACAGCGCCTCGCGTTCCAGATCGAAAAAGGCGGGCGAGTGATAGGTCCAGGCGGGCAGGCCGCGACGGTCCCATTCATTGGGGATCGGCAGGGTTTTCACATCGAGTTTGGTCACCGGATGACCTCCATTTCGGACGAATGTTTTGGACCGCGCTTTGCCCGGGCCGCGCAGAAAACGATTCCGCCAATGCGCTATCTAAGCTATATCTTAGGGTCGCAATATTCTGACTGGTCTGTCAATCAGAAAAAATGATCTTCCCCTTCGGGTTGTTTTGGTCAAAGGTAGGGCCAAGTCACAAGTTGGAGTTTTGCCATCGCCGCCACCCTGAAAACTGCCGCCCAGAAAGCTGTCAGCCCGGATCCGCGCAAACCCGTGCGGCCGCCGCGCAAGCTGTCGCGTGAGGCGCGTCAGACCCAGTTGATCGAGGCCACTATCGAGGTGCTGGCCAGCAATGGCTTTGCGCGCACCACGCTTTCGGATGTGGCGCGCAAGGCAGGGATCTCGCATGGGCTGGTGAATTTCCACTTTACGTCAAAGGAAAGCCTGCTGGCAGAGACGCTGGGTTATTTGTCGGATGAGTATTTCGCAAACTGGACCGGCGCTTTGGCCGGGGCAGGGGAGGCGCCGGCAGCCCAGCTTGAGGCGCTGATCCGGGCCGATTTCGAGCCTGCGATTTGCACCGGGGCGCGACTGGGGGCCTGGGTTTCGTTTTGGGGCGAGGCGCAAAGCCGACCGCTTTATCAAGAGATTTGCGGCGAGAATGATCGCGGCTATATTCGCCAAATGGAAAAGCTGTGCGCGGCGCTGATCCGGATTGGCGGCTATCAAGGCGATGCGGTGCGGATCGCGCGGGTGCTGCGGGTGACGTCGGAAGGCGTGTGGATGGACATCGCCACGACCCCCAATTCCTATTCCCGCACCGAGGCATTGCAGACGGTCTTTTGCGCGGCACAGGGATTCTTCCCGCGCCATTTCAACGAGATGGGCCTGATTTAAGCCTGTAACGCGCTGCGCTCGCGCCGAAAACCTATGGCCTGTGACGGCTCTTGCAGTTCCCGCGCGGCAAGATGACCTGAATAGACCGCTGCCGCGATGATGCCCGGCGCGTGGCAATCGCCAATCGCGCGCAGGCTTTGCACGCCCTCGATGGGCTGCGCGAAGAGCGCCTGAAACAGCGCGTCGTTGGGGATGCGTTCGCTCACCAATACGGCGGCATTGGCCGTGATTTCAACCTCGCGCCCAGTGTAGCCGCAGGCAAGAACCGCGCCTTGCGGCGTAAAACGGGCGATGGACTGGCTGAGATGCAGCACCGCACCTTGCTCAATCAGCCGCGCCTGAACCCGGTGCTGATCGAAGGTGGTTTGCGACCATGGCCCGACCACTGCAAAGGGGGTGACCAGATGCACATGGCAGCCCCGGCGCAGCAATTCCTCGGCCATCAAGCCGCCCATATAATAGCTGTCATCGTCAAACAGCACCACCTCACCCTCGGGCAGGCGGCCCGCCATGATGTCATCGGGGGTGAAGACTGGCAGCGCGCCGATCCCTGCAATCGGGCGGTGATAGCTGCGCCCGATGCCATCGGCGCGCCAGCTCGATCCGGTTGCCACCAGCACATGGTCGGCGCCAAAATCGCGCACGTCTTGCACGCTGAGCGGGCTTTGGCGGAACACCTCGACCCGTGCATCGCGCGACAATGCGCTGATGCGGTAATCGGCCACCCGCCGCCATTCGGCCAGCCCCGGCATCGCGGATTCGCGCATCACCCGCCCGCCCAAGGTATCGCTTGCCTCGGCCAGCGTCACCTTATAGCCGCGCTGGCCCAGGGCGCGCGCGGCCTCAAGCCCCGCAGGCCCGGCACCGATCACCAGCACCGAACTATCCGAACGTTTGGGATTCATCCGTTCGGGGTGCCAGCCCCGCCGCCATTCCTCGCCCATCGTCGGGTTTTGGGTGCAGCGCAGCGGCACGATATGATAATCCGACGACACGCAGATATTGCAGCCGATGCATTCGCGGATATCCTCAAGCCGGTTCTCGCGGATTTTCACCGGCAGGAACGGATCGGCGATCGACGGGCGCGCGGCCCCCACCAGATCCATCAGCCCCGATTTGATCAGCCGCACCATGGTATCGGGTGAGGTATAACGGCCAACGCCCACGACTGGTTTGGCGGTGACCTCTTTCACAAAGCGGATATAGGGCTCTTGAAAGCCCTCGGCCGCAAAGCGCGACGGGATTGAATCATTGGCCCAATCGGCACAGTTCACATCCCACAGATCGGGCAATTCGGCCAGCATCGCCACGATCTCGCGGCCCTCTTCTTCGCAGCGGATACCGTCGGCGCCCAGCATTTCCTCAACCGCAAAGCGCAGCGCCACGGCGCAGGTGTCGCCCACGGCCTCTTTGGTGTCTTGCAACACCTCGCGCAACAGCCGCACCCGGTTTTCCAGGGATCCGCCGTAGTGATCGCTGCGGCTGTTGTAGCGGGGAAGCAGAAAATGCTGCAAGATTGAGAGGTTATGCGCGGCATAGACATAGATGATATTGAACCCGGCCCGTTTGGCGCGTAGGGCGGCATCGCGGTGCCAGCGGCGGAAATCGGCGATATCGGTCAGCGACATCGCCCGCGCCTGAATCGGTTCGCTGAGCGTGATCGAGCGATGCGAGGGCGCAAGTGGCGGCATCCGCGAATCCTGATTGCCAAAGGCAAGGCCCAGATGTGCCAATTCGATCCCCGCCAGCGCGCCATGTGCATGGACGGTTTGGGTCATTTTCTGCAACCCCGCGATATCGCCGTCATCCCAAAGCCGCCCTTCGGCATAGGGGCTTTGGTCGGAAGTGGGGTGGATATCGGTGATCTCGGTGCAAACGGTTCCCCAGCCGCCCTCGGCCTTCACGCCCCGCATCGCGGCCAACATATTGGGGCGCAAATGGCCCATGCCATTGCAATGCGGCACTTGGAAAAACCGGTTCGGAGCCGTCACCGGGCCGATCTTTACCGGCTCGAACAGGATGGAAAAGCGCGGATCCGTGATCATGGTCTGAGCTCCCCTTAAATCGATGCCAGCAATTGGTCAGCAAAAGCAAAGCTGTCCGCGGTTTCGCCGCCTCCCGGGTTTTTAGGCCAGCTTGCTTACGAAAGCCACGACGCTTTTCGAGTTCAAGAGTGCCCAGAACCCCTGCCGCGAGAGCGAGCGGGCCAGCCGGACGCATGGAGGTCAGCGCATCGAGATCGCTGAGGCCGTTCGGGTTCGGCACGCTGCACCGACGCGCGGCCAGGTCCAAGACCGGACTGTTGTCCGCCCAAGGTTAACATCCCGCCGAGTCTGTACCGCGCCGTCTGCCTTACGCCCCCCTTTGGCGCCGCATCGCCGTTTCGCGGCCGATTTGGCATTCGATTTATTTTTGTTGCGCAAGATTAGGGGCTTGGCTGGGTCACTGATTTCTTGCTCGTGGGTGGTAATTGCGATCCATTTGACCGAAAACCATGAGCAACCCGCATGGCTCGGCGCAAAAGCCAGTGTCCAAGTTTCTTGTCAGACCCCCTTGCACCCAAGCCATATCCCCTTGTAAACACCATTCAACGGATCGGTGGCCGAGTGGTCGAAGGCGCACGCCTGGAAAGTGTGTAGGCGGGGAACCGTCTCTAGGG
>CBDUEF010000207.1:0-5400 GCA_965366095.1 uncultured Cypionkella sp.
CGTTGGAAAAGGCCTCCGGCGGGCCGGTGATGGTGATTTCTGGCGTGGCGGGGATGGGTTTGCAAGACACCCTCCGGGCGCTTTACCGCGACATTCAAGGCGAGGCTCCAGTGGTAGAGGAGGGGCCGTGGCAGCCCTGAAACCTTTGCAAGCCCCCGATCTGCGCAATGCCAAACGGCTGGTGGTAAAGATCGGCTCGGCCCTGTTGGTAGACCGTGTAGCCGGCCTGAAACAGGGCTGGCTATCGGCCCTGGCGCTGGATGTGGCCGAAGCCAAGCTGCGCGGGACCGATGTGGTCCTGGTGTCCTCGGGCTCTATCGCTTTGGGCCGCAAGGTGCTGGGGTTGGGCGATGGCGTGCTGACGCTGGAACAATCGCAGGCGGCCGCGGCCGTGGGGCAAATCCGGCTGGCCCGCGCCTATGAGGAAGTGCTGGCTCCGCATGGCATCACCACGGGGCAAGTTTTGGTGACGCTTGAAGATACCGAGGATCGGCGGCGGTATCTGAATTCCCGCGCCACGATGGAGACCTTGCTGGGTTTGGGCGTGGTGCCGATCGTGAACGAGAATGACACGGTCGCCACCGATGAGATCCGCTATGGCGACAACGACCGTCTGGCGGCACAAATCGCGGTGACGGTGGGGGCGGATCAGTTGATCTTGCTGTCGGATGTCGATGGGTTTTACTCGGCCAATCCAAAGACGGATGCCTCGGCGCAACGCTTTGATCTGGTCGAGGCGATCACGCCCGAAATCGAAGCCATGGCGGGCGACCCGATTTCGGGCCTGTCGAAAGGCGGGATGAAAACCAAACTGATGGCAGCCAAGATCGCCGTTGCGGGTGGCTGTGCCATGGCAATCACCGAGGGCTTTGCGCGACGCCCCTTGAAGGCCTTGATCGAGGGCGCGGCGCGGACATGGTTTGTGGCACAGGGCGATCCGCAGCTTGCACGCAAGCGTTGGATCAACGCGATGAAGCCGCGCGGCGAATTGCGGCTGGATGCGGGCGCGGTGATGGCTTTGCAGGCCGGAAAATCGCTGTTGCCAGCCGGAGTTACAGCCGTGACCGGCGCTTTCGGGCGTGGCGATCCGGTGGCGATCCTGTCGCCAGCGGGCGATGTGCTGGGCAAGGGATTGGTGCGCTATACCGCAGTGGAAGCCAAGATGATCGCGGGGCATCGGTCTAGCGATATTGCAGGGATTTTGGGCTATCAGGGCCGGGCCGCTCTGGTGCATCGGGATGATATGGTGATCTGAGACCTTCGGCCGCCGGGGCGCTGCCCCAGACCCCGGAGTATTTGAGCCAAGATGAAAGGGCGGATGATGTCAGAGATGATGCAGGACATCGGCAAGCGCGCACGGGCGGCGGCACTGGAATTGGCATATGCCAGCCAGGAGCGGAAATATGCGGCTTTGATCTCGGCCTCGCACAAGGTTTGGGAAGATCGGCAGGCTATTTTCGATGCCAATTCGATGGACATGGCTTATGCGGCTGAAAAGGGCCTGAGCGCGGCGATGCTGGACCGGCTGAGGCTGGATGAGGGGCGATTGCGCGCGATTGTGGACAGTTTGCGCACGGTGGCCGAACAGCCCGATCCGGTGGGGCGGATCCTGGTCGAGTGGGATCGCCCGAATGGTTTGCATATTCAACGGGTTGCGACACCACTTGGGGTGATCGGCGTGATCTATGAAAGCCGCCCGAATGTGACGGCGGATGCGGGCGCTTTGGCCCTGAAGGCTGGAAATGCGGTCATTTTGCGCGGTGGTTCCGAGAGTTTCCATTCTTCCGAGGCTTTGCATGATTGCATGGTTTGGGGGCTGCGCGAAGCGCGGCTGCCAGCGGATGCGATCCAGATGATCCCCACCCGTGACCGCACTATGGTCAGTGAAATGCTGCGCGCTGTGGAGTTCATTGATGTCATTGTGCCGCGCGGTGGCAAAGGGCTTGTCGGGCTGGTTCAGGCCGAAGCGCGTGTGCCAGTCTTTGCGCATCTTGAGGGGATTTGTCACGTTTATGCTGATCGCGACGCCGATCTTGAAAAGGCGCGGGCGGTGGTTTTGAACGCGAAAACTCGGCGCACCGGCGTTTGTGGCGCGGCGGAGTGCCTTTTGATCGACTGGCAGTTTTATACCAAGCATGGCACTGTTTTGATTGAGGATTTACTGGCGGCAGGTGTGGAGGTTCGCGCCGAAGGTGAGTTGGCGAAATTTCCGGGAACCGTTCAGGCGAGGCCAGAAGATTTCGGTCGCGAATTCATGGACAAGATCATCGCGGTCAAGTTGGTTGATGGCGTGGATGACGCGATTGCCCATATTCGCACCTATGGCTCACAGCATACCGAAAGCATCCTGACCGAGAATGATGCAACGGCGGCGCGGTTCTTTGAGCGGCTGGATTCGGCGATCTTGATGCGCAATGCGTCCACACAGTTTGCAGATGGTGGTGAGTTTGGCATGGGGGCCGAAATTGGAATTGCCACCGGCAAGCTGCATGCGCGCGGGCCGGTAGGTGCCGAACAGCTGACCAGCTTCAAGTATTTGGTCACCGGGAACGGGACGATCCGGCCCTAGAATGAAAAACGAACTTCGGTTTCAGTGAGTGTTGTGGTCAAGCGGCGGTGCTGACGCTCGATTTCGTCGGGAACCAGCAGAAAATGAACATGTTGCGGGCCGATATCGGGCGTGGCCGTTGGGTCCGCCAAGAGGTTCCACAGCCCGGTATCCAGGTTCAGGCGCGCAGAGCTTCCGGAAATTGCCCAGCGGGTATCCGTTCTTTCGACCAGGATTTGCCCGCCATAGGGCATGGAAGTTTCAAGGCATAGGATCAACAAAAGCGCCAATTTGACCTCGCGACGCGACAGTTCGGGAGGGCTTTGCCATTCGATCTTCAGCCTTGAGCCGCAAGTCATGTCATCGAGAATAGTTGCGATCTCGGTGCGGCTGATGCGCTGATCAAGGTTGTTTCCGTTCGCGCCAAACGCAATTCGAAAATAACGAATCCGGGCATTGGCACTTTTGACGCTCTCGGCAATCAAGGACATCTCTGGGCCAGAGGGACCACCCGCCATCAGAAGCAATTCAACACCGTTGCCGATGGCGCCAATAGGGCTGATAAGATCATGGCAGATACGCGAGCCGAGCAGCGCTGCGAGATCAGGTTTGTCGGGCATCGTGTTGATCCTTGAAGGGAAGAAATGACGTCATTTTTGGAGCCAGGTATGATGGTCAGGCACCCTTCGCGCCCCGAGTGGGGGCTTGGACAGGTTCAATCCAATATAGGAGGGCGCGTTACGGTGAATTTCGAGCATGCAGGCAAAGTGGTTATCGATTTGCGGCATGCGGAATTACAGCCGGTATTCGGCATTTGACGCAGTATGTGGTCAATAAATGGTTAATACAATCAGTGATTGTTTCAATATTGCCGTCGGGCAGGTTCAGATCAGCGGATTGCGTGTTGATCCTTGGGATCTTCGTTGCAAACCGAGGCTGGGATGCTTAAATCGCCGCGAAATTGGGTCGCTGCCCATAGGCAAGGGTAGGCTGGAATGATTGTGGAAGAGGCGGATTTTACCACAAGGTTGGCAAAGGACGATCGCGATTTGCGTGCAGCGCAACGGCTTCGGTATAAGGTTTTCGTGGAAGAACTGGGCGGAAATGGGCCAATGGTTGACCCTGTCAACCGATTGGAACGCGATGAATTTGATCCATTGTTTGACCATTTGCTGCTTGTCGACCGCAGGCGCGATCCTGCGAAATTGGATGATGTGGTTGGCGTATATCGCTTGCTGCGATCGGACGTGTTGACTGAAGGGCAAAAGTTTTATTCCGAAGACGAGTATGATTTAAGGATCTTGCGCGCTTCGGGCCGCAGATTGCTTGAGCTGGGGCGATCTTGTGTTCACGGCGACTATCGCGGTGGAGCCGCGATGTTTTTGTTGTGGAATGCGCTTGCTGACTATGTGGTAGAGCACCAGATCGAAATTCTTTTTGGGGTGGCGTCGTTTCACGGCGTAGATATTGCGGCTTTGGCGCCGGCACTTTCGCATTTGTATGCGAACCATCTGGCGCCGCCAGCGCTGAGGGTGACTGCGCGTGAAGGGCAGCGTCAGAGGATGGATCTGGTGCCGCCCGCCTTGCTCGACCGGCGGGCGGCGATGGCCGCAACCCCTGCATTGATCAAGGCATATTTGCGGTTGGGCGGATATGTGGGAGATGGGGCCTGGATCGACCATGAGTTCAACACGACAGATGTTTGTTTGATCATGGACACCGCACGCATGAGCGAAAAGCACCGTGCCTTTTATTTGCGAAAAGCCGCGAGGTCGCCGTGAGCGATTGGCGCGAGGCTCCGATGGCAATGCCGGGAATCAGCCCCTTGGGGTGGTTGTTGGTCTTGGGACGTGGTGGGGTTTTGGGGGCTGTGACCTATGGCGGCCTGCTGCTGTTGCTGCTGGTGCGCTTGATTGAGAGACCTTTGTTTGGGCCTTCCCGTCCCTTTTCACCTTTCTTAACGCAATTTGTCTGCCGGGCAGCCTTTCCGATCATGCAAATGCAATTGGTGACCAAAGGAAAACCGATGCGGCAGAGGGGGGCAATCGTTGCCAATCATTCGTCGTGGCTGGATATTTTTGCGTTGAATGCGGCGCAGCGCGGGTATTTCGTGGCGAAATCCGAAGTGAGTGGCTGGGCCGGAATTGGCTGGCTGGCGCGGGCGACGGGGACAGTGTTTATCGCGCGCAAGGGCAGCGAGGCCAAGCGTCAGCAGGTGTTGTTCGAGCAGCGGCTACGCGACGGGCACCGTCTGATGTTTTTCCCGGAGGGCACCAGCACCGATGCAATCCGGGTCTTGCCGTTCAAATCCACGCTGTTTGCAGCCTTTTACACGCATGGATTGGATCACATTCTAAGCGTTCAGCCGGTAACGGTGGTCTATCACGCCCCCAAGGGAATGGATGCGCGGTTTTATGGTTGGTGGGGCGAAATGGAATTTGCCCCGCATTTGCTGCATACTTTGGCACGGCCGCTTCAAGGCTGGGTCGAGGTGATCTTTCATCCCGAAGTTCCGGTCGAGGATTTCCCTGATCGCAAGGCCTTGGCCGCCTATTGTGAGGCGGTGATCCGGCAGGGACATTCCTTGGCCGATTAGTCCAAGGGCGCGATCAAGGCGCGCAGGGCTGTTGCCGGGGTGTTTGTGCCCCAGATTTCCTCACCTATTCCGAAGAAATCGGTGACCGGGGCAAAGCGTTCGATCAGAGCAAGGGTCAGCGCGCCCTCGGCGATGATCGGCACTTCGATCACGGCGGACCACCATTCGAACAGATCGAAATCGACGCTTTCACCATTGCCCAGCGGGGTTGCGCCAATCGGGCCAAAGGCCGCGTAATCGGCACCGGCTTCGGCAG
>CBDUEF010000208.1:0-5327 GCA_965366095.1 uncultured Cypionkella sp.
CCCTTGGTCGCAGGCCGAAAACATCTCGATCGACTTTGCGGTGATGGAGCGTGCGGCCAATCTTGATGTGATGCCCTTTGCGGCAGGATGGTCCGATCTGGGCGATTGGGCGGCGATCTGGCGCGAGAGCCCGCGGAATGGCAACGGCAATGCAACCCATGGCGAGGTTACCGAAATTGAGTGCCAGAACAGCCTGTTGCGCGCCGAATCTGCGGGGCAGGTTCTGGTGGGCATTGGCCTGAGCGATATGATCGCAGTGGCAATGAAAGACGCGGTTCTGATCGCGCCGCGCGCCCGCGCCCAAGAGGTCAAGGCCGCCGTCGCCGCCCTCAAGGCCCGCGAGGCGGTGCAGGCCGAGAGCTTTGCCATGGATCATCGGCCTTGGGGCTGGTTTGAAACCCTGGCCCTGTCAGACCGCTTTCAGGTCAAGCGGATCGTGGTGAAACCGGGCGGGGTGCTATCGCTGCAAAGCCATTTCCACCGCGCCGAACACTGGATCGTTGTATCGGGAACGGCGCGGGTCACCATTGGCGAAACCGTCAGTCTGGTGCCGGAAAACCAATCGGTTTTCATCCCTTTGGGGGCCAAACACCGCATGGAAAACCCCGGAAAAGTGCCGATGGTGCTGATCGAAGTGCAAACCGGCACCTATCTGGGCGAGGATGACATCATCCGCTATGAAGACGTCTATGCCCGCGGCCAAGGTGCCAAAGGCTAGGGGCGCTAAAGGCTGGGGGCGCTAAAGGCTAGGGGCGCCAAAGGTTAGCGCCCCACCGCCACATAGGTTTCGAATCCGGCCTCAACCGCCTCTTCGGACGAATAGATGTTGCGCAGATCGGCCATCCGCGCCACCTCCATCTTTTTCGCCAGCTTTTGCAGATCAAGCGCGCGAAACTCGTTCCATTCGGTCAGCAAAACCACCAGATGCGCGCCCTGCGCCGCCTGATAGGGGTTCTCGACCCATTTCACCCCCGGCAACAGCGCCTCGCCCTCGCGCTGGCCCTGCGGATCGACCACCCGCACCTTTGCCCCACCGCCGACCAAAGCCGGCACAATCGTCAGGCTTGGGGCCTCGCGCATATCATCCGTATTGGGCTTGAACGTCACCCCCAGCACCGCAATCACCTTGCCGTTGAGGCTGCCGTCACAGAGATCAACAATCTTGTCGATCATCCGCCGCTTGATCTCTTCATTCACCTTGATCACGGTTTCGGTGATCTGCATGGGGGCGGCATAATCCTGACCAATGCGCGCAAAAGCCTTGGTATCCTTGGGGAAACACGATCCGCCATAACCCGGACCCGCATGCAGGAACTTGTTGCCGATGCGCCCGTCAAGGCCCATGCCCTTGGACACATCCTTGATATCCGCCCCAACCTTTTCGCACAAAGCGGCGATTTCATTGATAAAGGTGATCTTGACGGCCAGAAACGCATTGGCCGCGTATTTGATCATCTCGGCGCTTTCCAGACTGGTGAACACCACCGGAAATTCGCGCAGAAACAGCGGGCGGTAAACATCCGACATCACCTTGCGCGCGCGCGGGTTTTCCACCCCCACCACCACCCGGTCGGGCCGCATGAAATCATCAATCGCCGCGCCCTCGCGCAAGAACTCGGGGTTCGAGGCCACATCGAAATCGGCATCAGGGTTGGCTGCCAGCACCGCCTCGGCCACTTTGCGATTGGTTCCCACCGGCACCGTCGATTTGGTCACGATCACCGCATAGCCTTTCAGCGCGCGCCCGATTTCGGCCGCCGCCGCCATCACATAGCTCAGGTCCGCATGGCCATCGCCGCGCCGTGTGGGCGTGCCCACCGCGATGAACACCGCCTCGGCGCCCGCCAAGGCTTCGGCCAAATCCAGCGTGAACGACAGCCGGCCCGCCGCCACATTCTTGGCCATCAGCACATCCAGCCCCGGCTCGAAAATCGGCACCTCACCGGCGCGCAGGCGGTCAACCTTGGCCGGGTCCTTGTCGACACAAACCACCTCATGCCCGAAATCCGAGAAACAAACCCCCGACACCAAGCCCACATAGCCGGTGCCGATCATCGCGATTTTCATTGCTTTTCTTTCTGCTGTGCCTCTGCCCCTGTCTAGAAAGCGGCATCGCTCCTGTCAAATGCGATAGAGCCGCCCGAAGGCGGCTCTTGCTGAAAGGCGGTGCAATCAGGCGCGTCGCATCCAGATCGCCGTTGCATTGACGGAAGTGATCTCGGAGCTTGCGAAACCCCAGGTCGGCGTGGCCGGATTGGCGAATGTCATCGTCCGGCGCAAAACCTTGCGCCCCAATATGGATGGCAGGGTGCCACCATTGATGTCGGGTGTGGCGTAGACCTGCCATGCGGAAAGCGATGCCGTCGAACTGTGACGAATACCAAACCAATAGCTGGTGCCCTGCAGCAGCGATAAGTTCAGCGAAGCATATTTGAAGCCAATGGTGGAGTAGTCCAGCGTCGAGGTTTCGGCCAACAAGGCGTCGGGACGCCCAAATTCGTCGCTGCCATAGATCACAAGCTTACCCAGCGCCGCCGCGACCGCAATGGTAACGTTCACGGCCAATTGGTCGAGATCAAAGCTTTGGCTCGGCGTATAGGGAAACAGATCAATCCGGCTCGCGCCCCCCCCAAGTGCAACAGGCGACCAGCCCGCGTAGCAAGTTGTCATCAAATACTCTCCCACCGGGGGCAGGATGAAGGAAATCTGGCGCTGATCGCTCAGAATACTGGTCTTGCCGGCGACACGCGCCTTGATTTGCCCGCTGGTGGCATTGTGCCACAGCGTTCCATCAACCGGCGATGTCGGATCACTTGTCCCGGCGGCCAGCACCATCGGCGCCCCCAGCGTGATCACCCCGTTTCCCGCCCCCACCGAAAGCGCCGTCGTATAACTTGATCCGTTGGCACTGACCTTCACGCTGAAATTATCTGATCCGCCAAGCCCGAACAGGGCGCGGGTGCTAAAGCCGGTCTTGAAACTCAGCAAGGCGTCATCGCCGACGGCATTCTTGTTCAAGACGGTTTCAACCCCAGCGCCTGCATGGTTGAACAAGATCCCAGGTGCATTCACCGACAGCCGGTTCGTCGCATCCGCACTCGCGCCGCCAAGGCCGATCCGGCTGGCCACCACCGCCGCTTGCGGCATCGCCACCGAGGTGACCGAATTGGCAAAGGTCACGCTGGGGCTGTTGATCACCATCGAGCCGCCCGCCCCCGCCACCGCCGAGCCAAGGTTCAAAACCGTGGTCGATCCCGATGCTCCGGCCGTGGCGATGTCCACGGTTTTGGAATTGCCCGAGGCGGTTGCCCCGGTCCCGATCCCATAGCTGGCGCTGGCCGTCGATGTGCCGAGCTGCGCCGAGGCGGAACTGACCGCAAAGCTGCCGCTGAAGGATTTCACGCCGGTAAAGGTCTGCGTGCCCGAAAGCGCCGCCAATTCCGAAGACACGTTCGGCAAAGCATAGCTGCGCGGGCTGCCGCTGGTCAGGCCCGATGCCGAAAACACCGCCTGTTTGGCCGGATCACTGGCATCGCGCAGCGCAAAACCCGCCGTGGAAACCCCCTGCGGCAGGCTGACAATCCCGCTCGCCGCAGCGATAGAGATGCCATCAAACCACGCCGACCCATCCGAACTTACCCGAACCGCGAAATTGTCGCTGCCAGCGGTGCCCATCTCGGCCCGGCCAGAGAAGCCGGTCTGAAACAGCAGGCTGGCAGTATCGCCGGACGCGGCCTTGTTCAGCTTCAGCTGATGCCCCGCCCCCGTATTGGTAAACAAACTCGCCGACGAGGCCACCACCAGCCGATTGGTCGCATCCGCCGTGGCCGACACGCCCAATTGCGCCACCGAAAGCGGCCCATCCGCAAGCGTCTCCCACTGCGCCCCGTCAAAGGTGGCAACCGCCGCCTCGGCCGCGATCCATGCCCGCCAACCGGGCAAAGGCGTATAAAAGCTCCAACTGCCTTGGGCGAACAGCGCAATTTCCCCCACATGCCCCGCCCAAACCCCACTCGCCCCCGCTGCCACAATATGGCGATCGCCCTCGGCAGGGCCAACAGGTGGTGCGGCCTGCGTGCGGTCCTGCACCGCCAGCTGCACCATCACATCCAACAGCCGCAGCGCCTCGTTATGGGTCACATGCTTTTGCGCCTGCGCCGGAAGGATCATCGGCAGGGACAGGATCACTGTGTCGTCGGGCATCGAAAAACCTCCGCATTGGGCTGGAGGCAGACCCTAGACCCAAGCGCTTAACGCCGCATCGTCACGGCGCGCGCACCATCGCCCGCCCCCGCAACGCCCCCCGCCGCCACTCGGCCCAGGTCACCGCCGAGATCGCGGCAATAATCATCCCGCCGCCCAACAGCACAAACCCGTCCACCGGCTCCCCAAAGGCCACCGCACCCAAGGTCGTGGCCCAAACCAGTTGCAAAAACGTCACCGGCTGCGTCACCGCCATCGGCGCCACCTTGAACGCCCGCGTCATCAGATAATGCCCCATCGTGCCAAACCCGGCCACCACCGCCAGCGCCGCCGCCTGATGCAGCGAAAACGGCTTCCAATCCAGCGCCGCCAAAGGCGCCATCCCTATCGTCACCGACAACGTCATCATCGCCACGATCAATGACGCAGGCGCACGGTCCGACAGCTTTTTGGCGAACATATAACTGGTGGCAAAGCACAATGCCGAACCGATCTGGCTCAGATGCCCCAGCTGCAACACTTGCACCCCCGGACGCAGCACAATCAGCGCACCGCACACCGCCACCACAACCGCTGCAATCCGCATCCGGCTCAGCCCTTCGCCCAACAGCAGCGCGCCCCCCACCATCAAGATCACCGGGCTCAGATATCCAATCGCCGTCACCTGCGCTACCGGGATCCGCGCCATCGCATAAAACCACAGCAACACCGCCACGGTCTGCATGATCCCCCGCCCGATAAACAGCTTTGCCGTCCCCGCAGGCAACCCTTGCCGCAACATCCCCGGCAAGAACGGCAGCACCATCAAAAGCCCGAAGAAATAGCGCAAGAACGCCGATTGCGCCGCTGGCAGATCGGTGCCCAACGCCCGCACAATCCCCTGAACCCCAACAAAAGACAGGCCCGAGGCCAGCATCCACAACACGCCCTCAAGCGGCTTGCCTAGGTCTCTATGGGCGGGGGGCGCAACGCGAGGTGGGGGAATCGACATCGCCTATCCAAACCCCGCCTAACCGCCAAAGGCAAGCCCCGCCGCAATCGCCCACATGGTGGCCCCCACCACCACCTCCAGCACCACCCAGGCCTGCGGGAGCGCAAAGATCGGCGCCAAAAACCGCGCGCCA
>CBDUEF010000209.1:0-5317 GCA_965366095.1 uncultured Cypionkella sp.
GCAAACCGCCAGCACCCGCGCAAAGTGCGCTGCTTTGTCGGGCGAGTCCTTGTTGGCGCCAAGGTTCAGGCCCACGGGGACCGCCCCCCTGCGCCGTGTTGCCAAACGACCAGCAATCACTTCGGCGCCTTCATTATTGAAACCAAAGCGGTTGATCACCCCCCGGTCTTCGGTAAGCCGGAAAAGCCTTGGCTTTGGGTTGCCCTCTTGCGCGCGCGGCGTTGCCGCCCCCACCTCGATAAAGCCAAACCCCGCGCGCGACAGCGGCCCCACAGCCACCGCGTTCTTGTCATAGCCCGCCGCAAGTCCAATCGGATTGCCCAGCGCCAGTCCCGCCAGATCGCATTTCAGCCGCGGCGATGTCACCAACCCCGCCAGCGGCACCAGCCCTGCAGCCAGTGCGCGCAAGGAAAGCCCATGCGCACGCTCGGGATCGATCCGGTGCAAGGCAGTCAAACCAAAGCGCTCGATCAGGCTCAAAACACGCCCTCGGGAAAAATATGCCCCGAAGCCCCCAAGGGCAGCGATTTGTCCCAGACTACATCGGCCAACGAGAGCGCACGATAAAGATGCGGAAACAGCGCCCCGCCCCGCGATGGCTCCCATTTCAAAGACTCGCCCAGACGCTCGGACTCACAGGCCACCAGCACCAGATCGCTTTGCCCGGCGAAATACTTGGCGGCTGTTTCGGCCAATTGCGGTGCCACCGAGAAATGGATGTAACCATCGGCCAGATCAACAGGTGCGCCAAGGCTGCTGCCGAGATCACGCAGGGCATCCCATTCGGCGCGGAGAAAGATTTTATATATTTGCATCACGGCGTCATGCCTGAAGGATACTCTCGGGTCAAGTTTACCCGCACTAAAGCCCAAGCGAGGCCTTGTAGGCTTTTTCGACCGCCTTTTCGAAACCCTTCTTGATCACGAAACTTTTCACCGCGTTTTGCGTCAAAGTCCCTGCAACTGCGCCACCAAGTCGACCAATGCTATAGCTGAACCACGCCTTATAGATGCCTTCGGCCACAAGGCCGCTGGCGAAAGCAACCGTCAGCTGGCCCCGCAATTTGTAAAGTGACGGATCGCGCATCAAGATGTCAGGGTCGGCATAGGCATGATTTGCCACTTCGGCCAAAGCCCGCCCTTTCATCGTGAACAGTGACAGATACTTCTCGCTTAAGCTTAGCTTGCCGTCAGAGTCCGAATCCTTGTCGTCATAAAACGCGGTGATCACCGAAAGATCATCGCCAATAAACCCCAAAGCGCCGATAGTCTTTTTCGTCCAACCGTTGCGAACCAGCATCCAATCTATCGACATAAATGGCCCCAT
Organism: uncultured Cypionkella sp.; assembly: GCA_965366095.1. Lineage (GTDB taxonomy): Bacteria > Pseudomonadota > Alphaproteobacteria > Rhodobacterales > Rhodobacteraceae > CBDUEF01. The sequence goes on from CBDUEF010000209.1 coordinate 1,327, forward strand.
TCCTTGAAATTATAGCAAAAGCGTAACGTTGCTTGTTCGTCCGTCAAGCCAAAACCTTTGCGGATCCATGATGTCGTCTAATGGCCGATTGCCCTTAAAGGTTTTGACATCCGCCGCCATGGGCGAGACGGTAGGCCATCCACATTCAACCAAGAGGTGACAAGATGAAGCGTTTTCGCACCATTCCCTATGTGAGCCTGTTTTCGCTGACACTGGCCAGCCTGCTACCTGCGGCACCTTTGGCCGCCGAAACGGTAAAGCTGACACTTTTCGGGGTTGGCGATGTCTATGATTTTGCCGAAGAAGAGGGTCGGGGCGGCTTTGCGCGTCTGAATGCGGTGGCGAGGGCCGAGCGCGCCGCCAATCCCAATACGCTTTATGTCTTTGATGGTGACATGCTCTCGCCCTCGCTGATTTCGGGGTTCGACAAGGGCCAGAACACCATTGATCTGACCAATATCGTCCCCTTTGACATCGCGGTGCCCGGCAACCATGAATTTGATTTCGGCCCGGAGAATTTCCTCGAAAAGGTCAAGGCCTCCAAATACCCATGGGCCGCCATCAATATCACCAATGCCGATGGTAGCCCCTTGGAAGGCGTGGGCGGGGTGATGGTGAAAGAGGTTGCGGGCCTTAAAGTCGCGCTGATCCCGGTGGGTCAGGACACTTCGCCCTCGGTGTCCTCAACCGGCTCGCTGATCTTTCTGCCCACAGTTGAAACCGGCATCGCCGCCGCCAAAAAGGCGCGCGAAGACGGCGCCGATATCGTCGTCGGCGTGGTGCAGACCGATATGTCAAACGACCGCAAGCTGATCAAATCCCACGCTTTCGATGTGATCCTTTCGGGTGACGATCACTCTTATGCCACATCTTACGATGGGGTGACGGCCTATGTCGAAACCTCGATCGACGGGCGGTTCCTGTCGCCGGTTGATCTGACGGTCGAGGTGGGCGAAAAAGACGGCAAGCGCACAATCAAATGGGTGCCGAATTTCCGCTTTATCGACACCGCCACTGTCGTGCCCGATCCCGAAACCAAAGCCGCCGTTGATGCGCTTGAGGCGGGCCTTGATGCCAAGCTGAACGTCGAGATCGGCACGACCGAGACCGCGTTGGATAGCCGACGCAACGTGGTTCGGGGTGAGGAAAGCAGCATGGGCAACCTGATCACCGATGCGTTGCGCGATGCCACCGGGGCCGATATCGCGCTGATGAACGGTGGCGGAATCCGTGCCGACCGCACCTATGACGCCGGCACCAAGCTGACCCGCCGCGATATCCTGTCGGAACTGCCCTTTGGCAATCTCACCATGGTTACCGAACTTCCGGGCTCGCAAGTGTTACTGGCGCTGGAAAACGCTGTCAGTCAGGTGGAAAAGGGCGCAGGCCGCTTTGCGCAGGTTTCGGGCGTCACCTTCACCTATGATCCCACCGCCGAGGCTGGCAAACGTGTGTCCGAGGTGCTGATTGGAGGTGCGCCGCTTGAGGCCGACAAGCTGTATACCGTTGCTGTCAACGATTATATCCTTGGCGGAGGCGATGGCTATGCAGCCCTTGGCGGTGGCAAGATGCTGCCCGAGAAAAGTGGGCATCTGCTGGCAAATGACGTGATGGCCTATGTCGAAAAGATGGGAGCCGTGAAACCGGCCGTTGAGGGCCGGATCAAGGTTCTGGGCAAGTAGTCCTTTGCAAAGCCAATAGTCTTTGCAAAGCGTTGGGGCAGGTCCTATCCTGCCCCAATGTGCGGACGCTTCACCATCACCCACCCGAATGAGGCGTTGGCGGCGCTGTTTGGCGCAACTGTCGGCAATGACCTGCCCGACAGCCCGCGATTCAACATCTGCCCTACCAATCCGGTGGCCGTTGTCACTTCGGAACAGGGACGCAGGCTGCGCTCGATGCGCTGGGGCTTCATCCCGTCGTGGTACAAGGCCCTCAATGATGGCCCTCTGATCATCAACGCACGTTCTGATACCGTCGCCACAAAACCCGCCTTTCGGGAAGCGATCCGAACGCGGCGCTGTATCCTTGCCGCTTCTGGCTTTTACGAATGGTTATCCGGGCCAGATGGTGCCCGCCTGCCATGCTATATCACCCGCCGTGACGGTCAACCTTTGGCCTTTGCCGCACTTTGGCAACGCGCGCTCGAGATTGATTCGGTGGCAATGGTCACCACAGCAGCTGGCGACGCGATGGCGGACATCCATAACCGCGAGCCTGTGGTGCTGGAGCCCGCCGATTGGCCTTTGTGGTTGGGTGAGGCCGGGCATGGCGCTGCGGTTCTGATGCGGCCCTCGGCGGGAGTGTTGCAAGTGCTGCGGGTAAGCACGAAAGTCAACTCGAACCGGGCCAGCGGTCCCGATCTGATCGAACCGATCTAGGGCCGTCGGGGCCCCACAAATAGGGCCAGGCAGTTGCTCCACACATACCCCAGGGCTTAACTTTGCAAAAATGCGGCGCGCTTTGGAGAAAATACGTATCCGAACGGGCGGGTTGCCAAAAGACTTTGCAACGCGGCTAATTCAGATACGGTGCAAAATCCGGCGTTCGAAACGCGGTATCGCTAAAAGTATATTTGGAGCGGGCGGCGGGAATCGAACCCGCGTCTTTAGCTTGGAAGGCTAAGGTCTTACCATTACACAACGCCCGCACTTGCCGCCGACCTACCAATTCAGAGGGACAAGCGCAAGTCTGAACCGCGTCCGGCGCGACCAAAGCTAAAACTCATACCCAATGGCCACAACTGGCCCCGGACTTTCAAGAGATCCGCCGAAGTCACTCCATCGGGTCAGTGAGTCAGGAAACCATGCGCACTCCAAACCCCAGCGCCCTCCACAGGGACCGAGGCATTATGTATCCGCTACGCCAGTTTCGCCGTGAATTGGCCGAAGAAAAGGTTCTCCAGGCTGCTGCCAACAATTTCCTGCCGTTTTATACCCATAAACGCGCGTGGATTTGTTGTTGCTGATGCCAATGCCTCACTGATCGGCACGCCCACACAGGCAATCAGCCGCGCGACCGAACTTCTCAGGTCGATATGCGCTCCTGCAAGCGAGCCTTGCGCATTCACCAGTTTTCCGTGCTCAACCCTTATCGTCTCGCCATAAAGCGTGAAGTAATCCGGGCCGGCGATGGTGGACATGGCGTCCGACACCAGCACCATGCGGCCGCTGCTCGGTCGGGCGCGGAAGGCCAGTTTCACCACCCGGTCATCGACATGGTGGCCATCGGCAATGATCCCGCAATAGGCCTCGCTGTTCAGCGCCGCCGCAATAATACCCGGCGCGCGTGAAGACATTTGCGGCATGGCATTGAAAAGATGAGTGAAACCAGCCAACCCCTCGGCCAGCGCACGTTCGGTTTGCTCAGCCGTGGCGGCACTGTGCCCAGCGGCCACGGTGACACCCATCGCCGTCAGATCGGCGATCACCCCCGGCTCCAGCGTTTCGGGTGCTACGGTGAACAAGACCGGCAGGCCGTGACCCCGCAAGCGGACCAGAAGGTCGCGCGTGCGATTGTCATAGGGCCGGATGCGGGCGGGGTCATGCGTGCCCTTGTGCGCGAGGCTGATGTGCGGACCTTCAATATGCAGGCCCAGAACTCCGCCCTGCCCCTGTTCGGCCAGCACCGCATCGGCGGCGCGTTCGGTGATCTCGGGCAGATCGGTGATCACGGTGGGCAAGATAAACGCGGTGCCAACCGAGCGGTGGGCGGCGGCGATCTTGCGCACGCCTTCGCGCGATGGATCGTTGTTCAACATCACGCCACCGCCGCCATTGACTTGAATATCAAACAGGCCCGGCGACAGGATTGTATCAATGGCCTGTGGTTTGATGCCAGCCGGAAGCTCGGCAAGCGGGATAAGGTCAACCACGCGGCCGGCCTCGGTTTCAATGGCCATATCAGGCCGCAGGGTTTCGCCGTCGAACACGGCGCGGGGGTGCAGCCACTTGGTCATTTTACCTCAAACAGATAGGGGGCGAGCATGTCT
>CBDUEF010000210.1:0-5316 GCA_965366095.1 uncultured Cypionkella sp.
TCATGGCACAAAACACCGGAACCCCGCTGGTCGAGTTGCGCGACATCTCGATTTCCTTTGGCGGCATCAAAGCGGTTGATCGCGTCTCGGTCGATCTTTACCCCGGCGAAGTTGTGGGCCTCTTGGGCCACAATGGTGCGGGCAAATCCACGCTGATCAAATGCCTCTCGGGGGCTTACCGCGCCGATGCGGGCGAGATTCTGATCAACGGAGAAAAGGTCGATATCCGCTCGCCCATCGACGCGCGCAGCCATAATATCGAGACGATCTATCAAACCCTTGCGCTGGCCGACAATCTTGACGCCGCCTCGAACCTGTTTTTGGGGCGCGAGCTGGTCACCAAGATGGGCTTTGTCGACGATGCCCAGATGGAGGCCGAAACCCGCAAGATCATGGCGCGGTTGAACCCGAATTTCCGCAAATTCCATGTCCCGGTCTCGGCCCTGTCGGGGGGGCAGCGCCAATCGGTGGCCATTGCCCGCGCGGTCTATTTCAACGCCAAGATCCTGATCATGGACGAGCCCACCGCGGCCCTTGGCCCGCATGAAACCCAGATGGTGGCCGATCTGATCAAAGAGCTGAAGGCTCAGGGCCTTGGCATCTTCCTGATCGACCATGACATCCATTCGGTGATGCAGCTTTGCGACCGCGCCGCCGTGATGAAAAACGGCGAATTGGTCGGCACCGTCAACGTCAATGAGGTGACAGACGAGGATATCCTTGGCATGATCATTCTGGGCAAAAAGCCTGCAAAGGCCGCGTGAATGTATATTGGGCTTGATCTGGGCACCTCGGGGCTGAAAGGCATCCTGATCGACGAGACCCAGCGCGTGCTGGCCGAGGCCTCGGCCCCGCTGACCGTGCAGCGCCCCTTTGAGAGCTGGAGCGAGCAAGACCCGGCCCAATGGATCAGCGCCGCTGAAACCGTATTGGGGCAACTTGCCGCCCATGGCCCCATCCGTGCCATTGGCCTGTCGGGCCATATGCACGGGGCCACGGTGCTCGACGCCTCAAATCAGGTGCTGCGCCCCTGCATGCTGTGGAACGACACCCGCAGCCATGCCGAGGCGGCTCAGATGGATGCCAACCCCGCCTTTCGCGCCATCAGCGGCAATATCGTTTTCCCCGGCTTTACCGCGCCCAAGGTGGAATGGCTGCGCAAGCACGAGCCCGCGCTCTGGTCGCGCATCGCCATGATCTTGCTGCCGAAAGACTATCTGCGGCTGTGGCTGACCGGCGATCATGTGTCCGAGATGTCAGACAGTGCGGGCACCGCTTGGTTCGACACAGGTCGGCGCGATTGGTCCGATACGCTACTGGATGCCTGCCACCTCACGCGCGTGCAAATGCCCCGCCTGATCGAAGGCTCTGCCCCTTCCGGCACGCTTCGCCCTGAACTCGCCGCCCGTCTTGGCCTACCCGCAGGCGTGATCGTGGCGGGCGGAGGTGGCGACAATGCCGCTGCAGGCGTTGGCGTCGGTGTGGTCCGCGCGGGCGAGGCGTTTGTCTCGCTTGGCACCTCGGGCGTGCTGTTCGCCGCCAATGATGGCTATCAACCCGATCCGGCCACCGCCGTTCACACCTTTTGCCACGCCCTGCCCGCCACTTGGCACCAGATGGGCGTGATCCTCGCCGCCACCGACGCGCTGAACTGGTATGCGGGGCTGGTCGGCCAAACCGCCACCACCCTGACAGGTGAACTCGGCCCCTTGCAAGCCCCCAGCAAAACCCGCTTCCTGCCCTATCTCGGCGGCGAGCGCACGCCCCTCAACGATGCCGCTATTCGCGGCGCTTTCCTAGGCCTCGAACATTCCACCGACCGCACCGCAGGCACCCGCGCGGTGCTGGAGGGCGTGACTTTTGCGATCCGCGATTGCCGTGATGCCTTGGCTTCAACCGGCACCAGGCTGAAACATCTGATCGCTGTGGGCGGTGGCTCACGGTCCGACTACTGGCTGTCCGCCATTGCCACCGCCCTTGATATTCCCGTCCAAATCCCCGCGGCAGGCGATTTCGGCGGCGCTTTCGGCTCGGCCCGCCTTGCCATCATGGCCGCCACTGGTGCCGGTGCCGAAATCGCCACCCTGCCCCCCATCGCCCGCGTGATCCAACCCGATCGCGCCCTTACCGACGCGTTTGATGCAGGCCACGCCCGCTACCGCGCCGCCCAATCCGCCCTCAGGAGCCTGACATGACCGATTTCTTCAAAAACATTCCCCAGATCAAGTTTGAAGGCACCGACAGCACCAACGAATTCGCCTTCCGCCACTACGACGCCGACGAAGTAATCCTCGGCAAACGGATGGAGGATCATTTGCGCTTTGCTGTCGCCTATTGGCACAGCTTTGCATGGCCGGGCGGCGATCCTTTTGGCGGCCAGACCCTGCAACGCCCATGGTTCGGCGACACCATGGATTTGGCGAAAATGAAGGCCGATGTGGCCTTCGAGATGTTCGACATCCTCGGCACACCGTTTTATTGCTTCCACGATGCCGATGCGCGCCCCGAAGGTGCCACCTTTGCCGAAAGCCGCCGCAATCTTGAGGAAATCGTTGATTACCTTGGGCAAAAGCAATCCACCCACAAAGCCAAGCTGCTCTGGGGCACCGCCAATATGTTCAGCCACGCGCGCTGGATGTCGGGGGCTGCCACCAACCCCGACCCCGAGGTTTACGCCTATGCCGCCGCCACGGTGAAATCCTGCATGGATGCCACGATGAAACTCGGCGGGCAGAATTACGTCTTGTGGGGCGGTCGTGAAGGCTATGAGACTTTGCTCAATACCGATCTTGGTAAAGAGCGCGCCCATGCCGGTCGCTTCTTGCAATCGGTCGTCGAATACAAACACAAGATCGGCTTCAAGGGCGCGATCCTGATCGAGCCGAAACCGCAAGAACCCTCCAAACACCAATACGACTACGATGTCGCCACGGTCTACGGCTTTCTCAAGGAGTTCGGGCTGGAGAAAGAGGTGCAGGTGAACATCGAACAAGGCCACGCCATCCTCGCGGGCCACAGTTTCGAGCATGAAATCGCCACCGCCGCCGCTTTGGGCATCTTTGGCTCGATTGACATGAACCGCAACGATTACCAATCGGGCTGGGATACCGACCAATTCCCCAACAACCACGCCGAAAAGGCCCTGGCCTTTTACGAGATCCTGCGCGCAGGCGGCTACACCACGGGCGGCACCAATTTCGACGCGAAGATCCGCCGCCAAAGCCTTGATCCCGAAGACCTTATCCTCGCCCATGTCGGCGGGATGGACACCTGCGCCCGCGCGCTCAAAGCCGCCGCCTACCTTTACGAGGATGGCATCCTCGAGGCCGCCCGCAACGCCCGCTATGCCGGCTGGGACCGTGAGGGCGCCAAGGCCATGCTCGCCCAACCGCTTGAAGTGATCGCTGCGGCGGTGGAATCCTCCAACATCAACCCGAAACCTCGCTCGGGGCGGCAGGAACGTCTGGAAAACCTGTGGAATTACTACATCTGAACCTGTCCCGGCGGCGCGCTTTAACCCTCGCCGCGGGGGCCACGCTCGCGGCAACCCTGCCGCGCGCAGCCCTTGCCGCCCAAACCCCCGAGAATGTGCTGACCAACTGGTATAAGCTTGTCCTCGAACTGGTCCGCCACACCCCCACCTATTCGCCCCCGGTCGCCTCGCGCGCCTTTGCCTATCTGGGCGTCACCGCCTATGAGGCGCTCGCCTCGGGCACCGCAGGCCTTGCCCCGCTTTCGGGCCAGTTGACCGACTTGCCCCCCGCACCCGCCCGCCAAAGCGGCGCCTTTGACGAGGCTGCCGTCCTGAACGCCGCCCTCACCTCTGCCGTCAGCCGCTACTTTGAGAACACCGGCCCTACCGGACAGCGCGCAATGAAAACGATGGCCGACCGGATCAAACCTAGCGCCGATCCCCAAGTGCTGGCCCGCAGCACGGCCCATGGTCAAGCAATCGCCGATCACATCTGGCAATGGTCGCAGAATGACGGCGGCGCCGTGGTGGAAAATCTTGGTTTTCCCTATCGTTACACGCCCCTTCCCGGCAACCAGAACTGGGTGCCCACCAGCAAGATCATCCTGCAACAGGCCCCGCTTTTGCCCGATTGGGGCAAAAACCGCCCCTTGGCGAGGCCAAGCGCGCAGGCTCCCAAAATCGGCCCGCCCCCCGCCTATAGCGAAGACCCGGCATCCGAATTCTACAAACAAGCGCGCGAGGTTTATGACGTCTCGCTTAACCCAAGCGACGATCACCTGGCGATGGCCTATTTCTGGTCCGATGACGCAATGCTGTCTTACACGCCCCCCGGACATTGGATCGTGATTGCGATGGCGGCGCTGGCTCAACAAGACGCTCCCGCCTCCCATTGCGCCCGTGTGCTGGCGCTGCTGGGCGTGACGGTCGCCGATGCCTTCATCGCCTGCTGGCAGTCGAAATATGAATATAACCTTGTGCGCCCCGTCACCTATATCAACCGCCTGATCGACCCCAAGTGGAAACCCCTGCTGATCACCCCGCCCTTTCCCGAATACCCCTCGGGCCATTCCACCCAATCGGGGGCGGCGGCAGCGATCCTGACCCACCTGCTCGGTGACAACCACGCCTTCACCGATGATGCTCAGGATGCCGATGGCCTGCCCTCTCGCAGCTTTACCTCCTTCAATCAGGCCGCCGAAGAGGCTGCAATTTCAAGACTTTACGGCGGTATCCACTTTCGCGCCGCGATTGAGAATGGTGTGGCCCAGGGCCGCCAAGTTGCGACTTTCGCCGCAGCCCTTAAAACTGAAAGCTGATCCCTTGCGCCTGATCCTTGTCTTCCTTCTTGCCGCCAGCTCGGCCAATGCCCAAACCCATTTCACCGAGACCACCACATCCGGCATCGACAACCGTTATACGGGCGACTGGCAATATATGGTCGGCGGCGGGGTTGCCACTTTTGATTGCAACGGGGACGGGTTCGAGGATGTTTACCTTGCAGGCGGCGAAGGCCCAGCCGGTTTTTACCGCAATCTTTCCCATATCGGGGGCGCGATCAAATTTGAAAGGTTCGACAACGGGTTGAATTTTCAGGGCGTCACTGGTGCTTATCCCATTGATATAGATGGCGATGGCATCTTGGATCTTGCAATCCTACGTGTCGGTGAAAACCTTTTGATGCGCGGTACCGGTGATTGCCACTTTTCGCGTGCGAATGAGGATTGGGGCTTTGACGGTGGTGATGGCTGGTCGACCGCATTAGCGGCCACATGGGAAAAGGGCGCAGATTGGCCAACGCTGGCGATTGGCAATTACATCGACCGCACGCAAGATGCCTTCCC
>CBDUEF010000211.1:0-5285 GCA_965366095.1 uncultured Cypionkella sp.
GTGCAACTCTAACTTAGGAAGGTGGTGACAACCACATGCAGGTCAGCGTCCGCGATAACAACGTTGAGCAAGCCCTTCGGGCTCTCAAGAAAAAGCTTCAGCGCGAAGGCGTGTTCCGCGAAATGAAACTCAAACAGCATTTCGAGAAACCCTCCGTCAAGAAAGCGCGCGAATCCGCCGAAGCCGTGCGCCGTGCGCGCAAGCTCGCGCGGAAGAAGCTTCAGCGCGAAGGCGGCATGTAATTCCTTTGGGAGTTGCACAACGTTAGCGACACTGGGGCAGCGATGCCCAACCCGATCAACCCCCGTCCGCAAGGCCGGGGGTTTTTCTTTGGCGCAGAGTGGCGCAGGGTGGAGAAAATGGGGGTGCGTATGAAAACACTGGTGGGGTATTGGCAGTTCTGGGCGCTGGCCTCGGCGGGCTTTGCCGCGATGACGGCGATTTTCGGCAAGGTGGGGGTGGCGCAGATCGGGTCTGATTTCGCCACGCTGATCCGCAGCGTGGTTATTCTGGCGGTGATCTTTGCCATCGTCATCGCCAGCGGGCAGTGGCAGCCTTTGGCCTCGGTTTCGGGGCGAACCTATCTGTTTTTGGCGCTGTCGGGGCTTGCGACGGGGGGCTCATGGCTGTGCTATTACCGCGCGCTCAAGCTGGGTGATGCGGCGCGGGTGGCGCCTTTGGATAAGCTGAGCGTGGTTCTGGTGGCGGTGTTTGCGGTGATTTTTCTGAAAGAACAGCTGTCCGGGCCGAATTGGCTGGGGGTTTGCATGATCGCCGCCGGGGCGGTTCTGGTCAGCTATCGCGGCTGAACAGCCAGCGGCCAAGGCCAAAGGCTGCCAGCGCGCCAAGGATTTCGGCGATCCAAAACGCTGGCACATCCCCAAGGCGGATGCCCGTGTAGCTGTTCGTCAAGGCGCGGGCCAATACGCCAGCCGGATTGGCGAAACTGGAGGAGGGGGTAAACCAGATCGCCGCTGCGATATAGGCGGCAACCAGCGCCGGCACATTGGCGCGCGCGTTTACGCCGCCAAGAATGATAAAGATCAAACCGAAACTGGCGATCAGTTCCGAGCCCCATTGTGCGGGGCCGCTGTGGCTAGCGCTGGCAAGCTGCAAAAGCGCGCCACCAAACAAAGCATGTGCGGTGATGGTGCCGCAAATCCCGCCAAGCAGTTGCGCCGAAACATAGGCCAAGGCAAGGCCGGGCGACAGATCGCCGCGCAGGGCAAAGGTAAGTGTGACAATCGGGTTGATATGGCCGCCGGACACCGGGATCAGCACGGTGATCAGAATATAAAGTGCCATCGCCGTCGCCATCGTATTGGCCAAAAGGGCGATGCCGGGATCAAGGCTGATCCGCTGTGCCATGATCCCAGACCCCACCACGGCCAACACCAAAAGGCCGGTTCCCAAAGCCTCGGCCACCAGTTTACGCGCCCACATATGCCACCCTGATCCCTTTTCAGCCCACATAGATCGCCGGATCATGCCAGACAATCAGGATTAAACCGAAAGTGCTGTGGTTTTTACAACCGTGCGTAGGGCGAAGGACGACTGCATCTGCCGCACACCGGGCAGGCGCGACAAGTGTTGGCGGTGAATGCGGGCGAAATCCTCGGTATCCTCGGCCATGATCTTGATCAGATAATCCGCTGTGCCCGCCATCAGGTGGCACTCCAGAATATCCGGCACACGGGCAACCTCACGCTCAAAGGCATCCAGAAGATCCTCGGCCTGAGATTGCAGCGTGATTTCGACGAAAACCGTGGTCGGCTTGCCCATCCGTCGCGCATCCAGCAAAGCCACATAGCCAGCGATATAGCCCGCCTCTTCCAGCAATTGCACCCGGCGGTGACAGGCCGAAGGCGACAGGTTCACCCGTTCCGAAAGCTCGGCATTGGTAATCCGCCCGTCCTTTTGCAGCACGGTCAAAATGCGGCGGTCGGTGGCGTCGAGTTGCTCGGTCATGGGGGTTTCTTCGATGAATATTTGGTTTATTTGATAATAATATCAAAAATCATGCAAAAGGCCAGAAAGGTTTCAAAGAATTTACGCGGCGAAAGGCTCAGATTTTACCCATAGGGGCGCAAGGCCCATCAGGGAGAAGACCATGAAAATCGGATGTCCAAAGGAAATCAAACCCCAAGAATTCCGGGTCGGCATGACTCCGAATGCTGCGCGTGAGGCGGCAAACGCGGGTCATGCCGTAATGATCGAAACCAATGCCGGGGTAGGGGCAGGCTTTAGTGATGCGGATTACGTCGCCGCCGGGGCCAAGATCATCGCCACGGCGGAAGAGGTTTTCGCCGCCGCCGATATGATCGTGAAGGTGAAAGAACCTCAACCCGTTGAGCGCAAACGTCTGCGCGCCGGGCAAGTGTTGTTCACCTATCTGCACCTTGCGCCAGATCCCGAACAGACCAGGGATTTGCTGGCCAGCGGCGTGACCGCCATCGCCTATGAGACCGTGACCGACGATCGCGGCGGCCTGCCCCTGCTGGCCCCGATGTCCGAAGTGGCCGGGCGGCTTGCGCCTCAGGTTGGTGCCTGGACGCTGCAAAAGGCCAATGGCGGGCGCGGTGTGTTGATCGGCGGCGTGCCGGGGGTTTTGCCTGCCAATGTGCTGGTGATCGGCGGCGGCGTTGTCGGAACTGCCGCTGCACGCGTGGCCATCGGCATGGGGGCCAATGTCACCGTGCTGGATAAATCGCTGGCCCGGCTCAGCATGCTCGATGATCTGTGGCAGGGCCGTCTGATGACGCAATACGCCTCGGCTGCGGCCACGGCAGAGCTGATCAAGACCGCCGATATGGTGGTTGGTGCGGTGCTGGTGCCGGGGGCGGCTGCGCCCAAACTGATCAGCCGGGCGCAGCTTGCCACCATGCGGCCCGGAGCAGTTCTGGTCGATGTGGCGATTGATCAGGGCGGGTGTTTCGAGACCAGCCACGCCACCACCCATCAAGACCCGATCTATGAGGTCGACGGCATCATGCACTACTGCGTGGCCAATATGCCGGGGGCCGTGGCGCGCACCTCGACGCTGGCTTTGGGCAATGCCACCATGCCGTTTATGATGGCGCTGGCCAATAAGGGCTGGAAACAAGCCTGTGCCGAAAACAAACATCTGTTGGCCGGTCTGAACACCCATGCTGGCAATCTCACCTATGCCGCAGTCGGGGCTGCTTTGGGCCTGCCAACCATCACCGGGGCCGAAGCGCTGAAAATATAGGGGGTCGGCTGCACTCAGCCGCAAATGGAAACGGCCCCCGAAACCAATCGGGGGCCGACATTTTCTTTGCTTTCTTACTTCTTAACAGCCGCCAGAATGTCTTTCAGAACATCGAGTTCCGACGGGCCAGCCGGAGCCGCCGGGGCCTCGGCCTTCTTCGGCATCAGTTTGTTCATGGCCTTGATCAGCATGAAGACCACGAAGGCGATGATCAAAAAGTTGATGACGGCCGTGATAAACGAGCCATAGGCAAAGACCGCTGCCCCGGCATCCCGCGCAGCTGTCAGGCTGGCTCCATCAGGAACAGTGCCTTTCAGCACAACATACATATTTGTGAAATCGACACCGCCCAGAATAAGGCCAATGATCGGGTTGATAAGATCGGCCACCAAACTCCCAACGATGGCAGTAAAAGCGGCGCCAATGATGATACCCACCGCAAGGTCCATCACATTGCCCTTCATGATGAAGGTCTTGAATTCTTGAATCATCCCACGTTTCCTTATTTACAACCGCCTGTTTCGACGGGGTTTGCCTGAACGCTGTTTGCGCAAACGCACTATGCCTAAAACTGGCCAGATTTCACGGGGAAACTTTCAGAACTTACCACCGCTGTGCAAAATAATTTGCACTTTGTCCAAATACTCCCGCCGGAGGCTCCACGATATCATGCAGATCACCGATCACTCGCCGTAAGGTACCCAGATGGTTTTCACTTCGGTCGCGGCCCGCAAGAACGCGCGGCCTTCCCCTTGCAGGCCCATCCAGTCACGCCCAAGGCCGTTGTTCACCCAAGTCCGCTTGATATTGCCCGCCGACTCTTTCTCGATCAGCCCCGAAACCGGTTGCGAGGAAAATGACCAGACAGCATCAACATCGCGGTGGCCCGCCAGCGGTTTAGCCAGCTCAGCATGGCTTCCCGTCACGATATTGACCACGCCCCCCGGCAAATCCGAGGTGTCCAACACCTGATAGAAATCAGTCGCCGCCAGCGGTGCACCCTCGGATGGCACCAGCACACAAGTATTGCCCATCGCAATCGCCGGACCCATCACCGAGATCAACCCCAACAGCGGCATCTCATCAGGGCAGAGCGCGCCGATCACGCCGCAAGGCTCGTTCATCGCCAAAGCCACGCCCCGGATCGGCACCGATTTCACCACCCCGTCATATTTATCGGCCCAGGCGGCATAGGTGAACAGGCGTTGGATGCTCGCCTCCACCTCGGCATCGCCGGAGTTTCCGGTCAGATCGCGCAGCCGCGCGGCAAATTCCGACGCCCGTGCGGACAGGTTCTCGGCAATATAGTAAATCACCTGCGCGCGGTTATGCCCCGTGGCCTTGCCCCAACCCTTGGCCGCATGGGCCGCCTCAACCGCATTGCGGATATCCTTGCGATTGCCAAGGCCCACATGGCCCAAAAGTCGCCCCTTGGCCGACCAGATCGCTTGCGAATAGCCACCATCCGGGCGCGCCTGCTTGCCGCCGATATAAAGCTTTGCCGTCCGGTCCAGCCCGGAGACCTCGGCATTTTTCGGGGCCGTAACCACCGTCATCGGGGCCAGGGGCTTGGATTTGCCTTGGGGTTTCAGATAGGCCAACAGGCCCTCCCATCCGCCCTCCCGCCCAAACCCGCTTTCGCGCAGGCCGCCAAATCCTGCCGCCGCATCAAAGAGATTGGTCGCATTCACCCAAACCACACCCGCTTTCAGCTTGGGCGCAATATCCAGCGCAAGATTGACATTCTCGGTCCAAACCGTCGCCGCCAGCCCGTATTTGGTGTTATTGGCCAGCTCCACCGCCTCAACCGGAGTGCGGAAGGTCATCGACACCAGCACCGGGCCAAAAATTTCCTCCTGCATCAAGGGAGAGGCCGCAGATAGCCCGGTGATCAGGGTTGGCGGGTAAAAGCAGCCCTCAGGCACATCGCAGGCGGCATGGTAGACCTCGCCATCCTTGCAGCCCTCGACCAGCCCCCGGATGGTGGCCAATTGCACCGGATCCACCACCGCGCCCACATCAATGCACTTGTCCAACGGATCGCCCAGCCGCAGCC
>CBDUEF010000212.1:0-5260 GCA_965366095.1 uncultured Cypionkella sp.
GCGGTGAAAGCGCACCTCACCCCCGACAGTTGGCACGCCAAAGGCGTTCCCATAAGCGCCAACGCCTTCGACCACACCTTTAACAAGATAGGGCGTTTTCGCATGATCGGGCAACCCAAACGAAAGTGAATTCATCGCAGCAATCGGCCGTGCGCCCATGGTGAAGACATCGCGCAAGATCCCCCCAACCCCGGTTGCAGCACCTTGATGCGGCTCGATGTAGGACGGGTGGTTATGACTTTCCATCTTGAAGATAACCGCCTGACCATCGCCGATGTCTACAACCCCGGCATTTTCGCCCGGCCCGCAAATCACTTGGGGCCCGCTTGTCGGCAGGGTGCGCAGCCATTTCTTTGAGGATTTATAGGAGCAATGCTCGTTCCACATTGCTGAAAATATGCCCAGCTCGGTATAGGATGGTTCGCGGCCGATGATAGTCAGAAGATTTTCATACTCATTCGGCTTCATCCCATGGGCGGCAACCAATTCGGCTGTGATGGCTGGATCAGACATAGGCATATTCCCCGCTGCAAAAGGACTTGGGGCGTCATAGGCGATGCGGGGGGGCATGGAAAGAGGCCGAGGAGCCTGGTGGCGGCTTTTCCTAAGAGGAATGTCGGGTTTTGCGCACAAAAAAAAGGCCGAGCTTTCGCTCGGCCAAGTCCAACAGGGAGGTATGAAAGCACAAGAGAAGACTCAATCGCGCTTTCGAGGAGACATGTAGGCCTGTGCGGCGTTTCATGCAATAAAATACATGCTGCACATGCAGCATTTCCGCTATGCGTTCGGTGCATAGCTGCAGTTCAGATCTGTTGACGCTTGCGATAGGTGAAGATTTCTTCGGTAACAAACTCGCGAAAGGCCTGAACGCGTTTTGAATGGCGCAGCTCTTCGGGATAGGCAAGAAAAACCGGAACGTCTTCGGATTCGACCGCTTCCAGAACCCGAACCAGATGCGGGAAATCCTCGGTGATATAATCGGGCAATACACCAATCCCCAAGTGATTGAGCACCCCTTGCAACACGCCAAAATAGTTGTTCACCGAAAGTGTTGACGGGATGTTGTGGTTCATCAGATCGGCGACCAAAAGCGCGCCCGCTGTAACCTGAGGGGTTCCCGCATGCTGACTGATCAGGCGGTGCTGGCTGAAATCATCCATGCTGGTGGGGGTGCCATGTTCGGCCAGATACTCTTGCGTTGCATAGAGCCGCATCTTGATGTTCATCAAGCGCTTGCGGATCAAATCCGCCTGGCTGGGCTCTTTCATGCGAATGGCAACATCGGCTTCGCGCATCGGCAGATCAAGCACCCGCTCTTCCAGCATCAAATCAATTTTCAGTGCCGGATATTTCTTGAACAGCTTGGCCAGACGGGGGGCCAGCCAGAGCGTGCCAAATCCGGTGGTGGTGGTAACCCGCAATTCGCCGAATACCTCGTCTTCGCTGTCTCTGATCCGCGCGGCGGTTGCGTCGAGGCGTTGAACCATCTGCTGCGTTGCCTCGAACAGCAGTTCGCCCTGTTCGGTCAGGATCAGGCCCCGCGCATGGCGATGAAAAAGGGTGACGGACAGGGATTCTTCCAGCGCCCGGATTTGTCGGCTCACCGCGGATTGCGACAGATGCAGGGTTTCCCCGGCGTGGGTCAGGCTGCCCTTTTCGGCGACAGCGTGAAAGATGCGAAGTTTGTCCCAGTCCATTGCTCTGCCTTTGATACCACCGCGCTAGGCTAGCACGTTGCATTGCTATCTAGGGAACTCTTTCCCGCTGTAAATGGTCTATTCTCAGGTTTTTCCCCGCAATTGAATGCACATGGCCCGGTCTAGGCGGTCTCTTGCGCAGCTATGATGGCGGCAAAGACAGGATGTCCGCGCGCGCCGTAAATGGACTTGCCCGGTCAAACAACGGCGCTGACGTCAACCAAATGGCTTTAACTCGTTGTTCATCAGACATATGGTTGCAGGATGTAACAAGCGCCCGTCCCCTGACGGCAAGAGGAAGTACATGGCAGTAGGTGTGTTTGATTCGGGTTTGGGCGGGCTGACGGTGCTGGACAAGCTTGAAAAGCGCTTGCCAGAGGTGCCCTTTGTCTATTTTGGCGACAATGCCCATGCGCCCTATGGGGTGCGGACGGCGGACGACATTTTCAATCTGACTTGTGCTGCGACCGAAAGGCTATGGGCGGAAGGATGCGATCTGGTTATCCTTGCGTGCAACACCGCCTCGGCGGCGGCCTTGAAACGGATGCAGGAAACCTGGTTGCCGCCGGAAAAGCGGGTATTGGGTGTCTTTGTGCCGCTGATCGAGGCCTTGACCGAGCGGCAATGGGGCGACAATTCGCCGCCGCGCGAGGTGGATGTGAAACATGTTGCCTTGTTCGCAACCCCGGCCACAGTGGCAAGCCGCGCCTTTCAACGCGAATTGGCTTTTCGCGCGATCGGGGTGGATGTCGAGGCGCAGCCCTGCGGCGGCGTCGTGGATGCGATTGAGCAAGGCGACGCGATCCTGGCCGAGGCGCTGGTGCGCAGCCATGTCGAGGCCCTGAAACGCCGGATGCCACATCCGCAAGCCGCAGTTCTTGGCTGCACGCATTACCCCTTGATGGAACAGGCTTTTGCCGAGGCTCTGGGTCCGCAGGTAAAGGTTTACTCGCAGGCAAATCTGGTGGCGGAATCGCTGGCCGATTATTTGACTAGAAGACCCGAGTTTCTTGGTCCGGGCAGGGTGTCAAGATTTCTGACCACAGGCGATCCTGCCGCCGTTTCGAACCGGGCGACGGTTTTCATGCGCAAGCGCGTGGTTTTTGAGGCCGCATGATCCCGTTTGAAACCTTTCGGCAAGAACGACTGTCGGCCCTTTGCGCCGAGGATGGCTGGCTGAACCTGACCGACCGTGTTGAGATTGGGCAAGGTTGCCGGTCAGTGGGGCGCGCGCAGGGCAATGATTTGCAGCTGAATGCAGGGCCGGATCATCTTGGCCATATCGATCTTGCGACCAATGCCTTTCGCCCAAGCGGAGGCGATTGGCAGCCGTTCCTGGCATCAGACGGTGGCAATGCGCAGCTTCGGGTCGGCCCGCTTTTGTTGGAGTTGCACAGTGATGGCGGCCCCGCCGCCTTGCGGGTTCGCGATCTGACCCTGGCGCGGGCTGCGCAGATCGACCTATTCCCCTATGATCCCAAATGGATCATCGAGGCAGAATGGAAAGAGGCGCGCGCTCCCATTGCGCTGGAAATAGAGCAAAAAGGCGGGCGGACGGCGCGGGTTGATTTGACCCATAGCGCGATTTTCAGCCACCTCGGCACGGATGTTGAGCTGTTGGCCACGCATTGGAAATCGGGAAAGCCGATGTTCGTGATCCGGGATGCAACCTCGGGCGTTCAAACCTATGGGGCGTCGCGGTTCTTGATTCCCGATGAGGTTGCCAAGACGAAGATAGTGATTGATTTCAATCGGTTGTTTAATCCGCCCTGTGCTTTTACCCCCTATGCAATCTGTCCGCTGCCACCGCGACAGAATATCTTGGCCTTTGCCATCACGGCCGGAGAAATGACGCCAACCGCCTGAGGTTTGGTGGAAGGATCTGGCAGAGCCCAGCAAATTGGACCTTCGGCTAATCTTCTTGTAATATCGGCATGCTGCCATGCAGCGGCTTTCAGTCAGATGGAGTAAGACATGGCGTATCGCATAGCGGTTTTGGGGGCATCGGGTTACACTGGGGCCGAATTGGTCAGGTTGATTTCCACGCATCCGCAGATGCAAATCGTCGCCCTTTCTGCCGATCGCAAAGCGGGGCAGGCCATGGCCGAGGTTTTCCCGTTTTTGCGTCATCTCGATTTGCCGAAGTTGCAAAAAATCGACGAAATAGACTTCGCGGCGGTTGACCTGTGCTTTTGCGCCTTGCCGCATGGAACGACGCAGCAGGTGATTTCGGCCTTGCCTCGCAATCTGAAAATTGTCGATCTGTCGGCCGATTTTCGGCTTCGCGATGCTGCCGATTACGAAAAATGGTATGGCCAGCCGCACACCGCCCCCGATTTGCAAGCCGAAGCTGTCTATGGCCTGACCGAGTTTTATCGCGAAGATATCGCCAAGGCCCGGCTGGTGGCGGGGACTGGCTGCAATGCGGCCACGGGGCAGTTTGCGTTGCGCCCGTTGATTTCGGCCAAGGTGATCGACTTGGACTCTATCCTTATCGACCTGAAGGCCGGCGTCTCTGGTGCCGGGCGGAGCCTGAAAGAAAACCTTCTACATGCCGAGCTGTCTGGTGGCACGTACAGCTATTCGGCAGGCGGCAAGCACCGGCATCTCGGTGAGTTTGATCAAGAGTTTTCCACCATTGCCGGGCGCCCAGTGCTGGTTCAGTTCACCCCGCATCTGCTGCCGATGAACCGGGGCATCCTGGCAACAGTATATGTGAAGGGCGATCCGGCAATCGTTCACGACACCTTGATCAAGGCCTATGCGGCCGAGCCCTTCATAAAGGTGCTACCTTACGCCACACTCCCCTCGACACGCGATATTGCCGGGTCCAATTACTGCCATATCGGCGTGATCGGAGATCGGTTGCCCGGTCGGGCTGTGGTTGTTGCTGTGTTGGACAATCTGACAAAGGGCTCGTCTGGGCAGGCGATCCAGAACGCCAATCTGATGCTGGGGCTTGAGGAAACCGCGGGGCTGATGCTCGCGCCAATTTTTCCATGAGGATGTTATGGCAGGGCTGAAAGGTCTTAAGAAAAAGCGGAGGGTGCAACTGATCGTGCTGGCCTTTGTTGGTTTGGGGCTTTCCACCGCATTGATGGGCTATGCCCTGCGCGGCGGGATCAATTTCTTTCGCTCGCCCAGTCAGGTGCTGAGCGATCCGCCGCATCTGGGCGAAGTGTTCCGGATCGGGGGGCTGGTGGAGAAAGGCTCGTTAAAGCGCGGGCAGGGCGAGACCATCACCTTTCGGGTAACTGATACCAACAAGACCATTGCCGTCAGCTATACCGGCGTTCTGCCTGATCTTTTCTCGGAAGGGCAGGGGATGGTCGGAACCGGATCAATGGAGGGTGAGACCTTTGTCGCCACCGAAATTCTGGCAAAGCACGATGAAACCTATATGCCGAAAGAGGTCATTGATGCCCTGAAAGAGCAGGGCGTTTATGTGGCGCCGTCGCAATAGCGCGCGCAGGGGTGGTGCCGTTTTAACCTGATGGTCGCAATCTTGCCTTGGGGAGCCAAGGGGATAGCGATGAAATCAGTGCAAGACCTAGCTGGCGAGA
>CBDUEF010000213.1:0-5204 GCA_965366095.1 uncultured Cypionkella sp.
TTGCTTGGCCGCAGCCTCTTGCGCCGCCTGCTTGGCCGCAGCCTCATCCGCCGCCTGCTTGGCCGCAGCCTCTTGCGCGGCTTTCGCAGCAGCAGCCTCTTCTGTTGCTTTCTTGGCCGCCTCGTCCGCCGCCTTCGCCGTCTCTTCGGCGGCTTTCTTCGCTGCCGCGTCATTGGCATCGGTTGCCGCAACCTCATCTGCGGCCTTTTTGGCGGCGGATTCAGCCTCGGCTTGTTTTGCCGCCGCGCTGTCCGTGGCCTGTTTGGCATCTGCGGCCAGCTTTGCTGTAGCGTCTTCCGCCGCTTTTTGCTCTGCCGCAGCCTTGTCGGTTGCAGCCTTGTCGGTTGCAGCCTGCTCATTTGTGGGGGTGGTGGCTTCGGACACGGGCAAAACAGGTTCACCCGGCTTAGGCCCGAACACCCCCGCATAATAGGCCCCGGCCCCGCCGCCAATCAGGGCCAAAACTGCAACGGTGGCCAAAACGCCGCCTTTGCCCTTTTTGGCTTGCGGCGTTGCGGGCGTTGAGTTCATCGGCTGCGACGCGGGCGTGGCACTTGCAGGGGCACCGAACGGGCTGACATCTTCGGATTCGCCCTGAATGTCCAATCCAGTTCGCGGTGTCACGCCAGAGATAACCGTCGCGCCCTCTGGCGGTGAATTTGACGTCAGCGGTGGAAGGCTGGCCGGAGAGGTGGCCGGAGGGCTGGTTGACGGCCAATTTGGCGCAGGCGTCGGGGTGGCAGCCTCTGGCGCGTCAAATTTCGGCAACACCCCGCCAATCACCGTGCGGTTCGGATCGGGCGCAGGCGGCTCTGGCGCCTTGGCCATAGGCACCAGCGAGGGGTTATCAATGGCGGCCATCACCGTGGCCATACTGTCGGCGCGCTGCGCCGGATCGGGTTGTAACATCCACGACAGCAATGGCACCAGTTCCGGTGCAACGCCGGTCAAATCAGGCACCGACGCGCGTTTGCCGACGGCATCGACAATCGACGCCCCCATCTGCAACACTTCCCCCCGGCTGACCCCTGCCGTGATCAGCGCCAGCGAATAGATGTCTGACCGCCCGTCGACATGGCCCCCAAAGGCCCCCAATTGCTCGGGCGATACCCAGTTGAATTTGCCGGCAAATTGCCCCTGCAACAAGGTGCCTGCGCCCACTGCGGTTGATTTGGCGATGCCAAAATCGATCAGTTTTGCATGCTCGACCGAGCCTTCCTCAAGGATCACATTGTCAGGCGAAAGATCGCGGTGAACCACTCCGGCGCGGTGCGCCTTGTCCAGACCGGATGCAACCCGGCGCAGCATCACCTTTACGTCCTGCAAGGGCATTGGCCCTTGCTCGATGCGGTCTGACAGCGCCAGACCCGAGACAAATTCCATCACCATGCAGGGGCGACCAATGGTCGGATCGACGGTAAAGACGTGATAGCGCACAATGGCTTCGTGGCTTAGCCGCGACAGCGTGGTGGATTCCTTTTGAAACAGCGCCACAATTTTGGGATCATGGGCCAGACTTGGCAGCACGATCTTGATCGCCACCGGCTCGCCGTTGTGGATATTGCGGCCCCGGTAGACCTCACCCATGCCACCAGAGTTGATCAGCTTTTCAATCTCATAGGTGCCCATGATCAGCGTGCCGGCCGTCACGGTGGTTGCCGGTTTGCCCATGGGTTGCATGCCGAAAACCGCTGCCGGAGCATTGGTTTGCGCAATAGGAACGCTTGCGGGCGCCGCAGTTTGCGGCAACGGCGCGGCTTCAGGCAGCGGCGCCGGCTTGGGCAATTGACCGTCTTCCGAAACTTCGGGGATCTCGTTGCCGGGTTTTGAGGGTTCGTTGTTCATGCTCAAATACCCACTGTCCACTCATCGCCCATATCATCGGGGCGATACTGCGGTTGCGCTGTGTACTGCTCGGGCATGGCCTGCGCGGCTGCCTGCTCGCGGCAGCGCACAACCACCACTGTCACATTGTCTTTCGCCCCGCGCTCAAGCGTCATGGCGACCAAAGCGTCACAGGCCGCCTGCGCCGTCATCTGCATCAGAATATCGGCCATCTCGGCGTCCTCGACATGTTCGGTCAACCCGTCCGAGCACAAAAGGAACGTATCACCGTCGACCAGTTCCCCCGATCGCTCGTCGGTCATCGGCATCTCATGCACACCAATGGCGCGGGTGATCACGTTGCGCCTTGGCCACGTATGGGCCTGCTCGGGTGTGATTGCGCCGGTGCGCAGCAGCTCGTTCACTTCGGTATGGTCCACCGTCACCTGCGCATAATGGCCTTGGCGCAGCAGATAGATCCGGCTGTCACCCGACCAGATACAGGCGAAATGCCGGTCAAACGACAGCAGCCCCACCAGCGTTGCCCCAACCGTGGCGCCGTTCAGCCGGGCCGATTGCGCCTGAATGGTCTGGTGCGCCCGCAAGATCCGGTCCATGAAACGCGCATGCAAATCAGGCGCCGACACCGGACGGCCAATGCTGGCCGCGCTTTCGGCGATGGCACGGCTGGCGAAATCACCGGCATGGTGCCCGCCCATCCCATCCGCCACCAGCCAGACCCCAGAGTCGGGCAAGACAAGAAAGCTGTCTTCATTGTGATTGCGGACGCGACCGGTATCAGAGGCGGCTCCGGTCTCGAACAGATATGGGGACTCGTTCATCCACCCTCCGGGAAATTACTTTTTTCTTTTAGCTTAGGCCCAAAACCACGCCCC
Source organism: uncultured Cypionkella sp. (assembly GCA_965366095.1). Classification (GTDB taxonomy): domain Bacteria; phylum Pseudomonadota; class Alphaproteobacteria; order Rhodobacterales; family Rhodobacteraceae; genus CBDUEF01. Next base: position 2,721 of record CBDUEF010000213.1, read on the forward strand.
TGCCTAGCCATTGCCATCATAGCCTCGCAAAAACCATGCAATCACATGGCCAGACGGCAATCCATTGCCCGCCCAAACCTGTGACCAAAGCTGTTTGACGACAGGTTTCGGAGGCGGTGCAAAAGCGAGCGGTTGAATTTCAGCGGATTTCAGCGGATCGGCGGCTTCGGGGGCGGCAAACAAGGTGGAGGTGTTGCTGTCGCTGGCAAAGGGCGAATCGTCCTCGGGCGGTACCTCCCAAGCGGCGGCAGGCTCGTACTGCGCAGGCAAAGCCGCCTCTTCAACCGCATCCGCAGGGCTTTCGGGCAGCGCTTCGGCTTCGGTTGAAACTGCGACTTCAACAGGCACCTCGGCCGGTTCGTCGGCTTGCACCGGCGCGGGCAATGGCGGATCGCCCGCCACCCACCAATAGCTGCGGCCAAGGCTGGCGCGGCTGTGATCGGTCAATCCCACATCCGCCCAAAGGCCGCTGACGTCCTCGCTGGGCCGCACTGCCCAGAAATCATCCGGGGCCGGTTCGTTTGGCTCTCCAGGAACCTGTGGCGCCCCGCTCAACAGATCGGCAGGCGCGACCAGAGTCTCAGCCCGCTGCACCCGTCGCAAATGCGCCTCAAGCTCGGAAAACCATGTGTGTTCTGCCGCAACCACAGGCGCAGCCAACCGCTCGGCATCGGCACCAAAGGCGAAGATCACCAAGGGAAAGCGGCGGCCCACCCGGTCAACGCTGGCCATAAGCGCGCCACAAACCCGCTCACCCCAGATCGCACCTCCCAGCCAAAACCGGATCGGGCGGGCGTCACGCCAGACGCTTTCCCAATTCTCGCCCAAGCCATGCCTGGCCTCGGCCAAAACCTGATCAAGCCAGGATTCAAGCTGCGGCTTCAACCCGGCTGGCACGCCATGCTCGACGAAATCGCCCTTCGCCGGATGCTTTCCATAGACGGCAAGCGCCATGATCAAAGCCCCGTCGGGCAGCGGAATTCCCGCAATTCAGACATGTTGAACGGGTTCACCAGCGAATTGACGCGGATTTCATAGGTGATATTGCGCCCGCCAAGCACATAGCTCACCTGCATCACATCGCCGACCTGACGCGGATTTCCATCGCGCAGGAATTGCATAAAGGCCCAAGGACCCTGATACACCTTCTGGCTTTCACGGTTGTTCATTTCTGGCAACAGTTGCAACGACGTATTGCTGCCCGCCCCCGGCCAGGTGATCGTCACCGGCGAATTACCCGCCTGCCGCATCTGGATCGGCTGATCATCGACCACCAGCACCGATTGCTTGATCCGGTCATGCGCCGCCGTCTGGTTCACGGTCACCTCAAGCGCCACGGTTGGGCTGCGGCCCGGAAAGAACGCATCGCGGATACGCGCCGCGCGCTGAAATTGCCGCAAGGTCTGCAATGACATTTTGCCCGCCAAAGGGCTGTCCTCGCGCCATGTCCAATCGCCCGCACCCATATTGGCATGCACCGCCAGATTGGCGTTGAAGAATCGGTCCAGAATGCCATCGGGCGCAAAGAGCTGCGCAAACTCTGACAAAGGCACCTGTCGGGTCGGGCTGTTGGCAAAGGGATACCGGTTCGACACGATGTTTTCGCAAGACGACACCACTTGCGAGGTCAGGTCAGCATTGATCTGCGCGATGGTAGACGAGGCGGCGCTGCCTTCGAAATCATCCACTGCCTCTGAGACCATCCGGCTTAATTCGGGCGGCAAGCGTGATGCCGCCGTGCGCAATTGCCCGATCAACGCTGGCATCTGCGCCGCCGCTTCGGCCTGATTAAAGCCTGCCGCAATCACCAGCCCTTGTTGAATCGAGCCAAGGCTGGCCAAAAGCGCATCAATCGGGCGCTGCCCCGGTGTGCCCTCAAGCAAGGCGTGATATTCGGCAAATTGCGCCTCGATATCGGCGCCCGGGATCACCGGCTCATTCGCAGCACCGGCAACCCCGGCGCGCTTTTGCGATTTGCCCGCAGCCAGCGCCATATCAAGTCCGATCCGTTTCAGCCCCGAGGTGCGCTGCAAGACGCGTTGGGCCAAAAGATCACCTGCGGCATCCACTGCGGTTCCGGTGGCCGCAGAATCCACACCCAATTGATCTGCAACGCCGGCCGCGGCGCCGTCCGGGGCTTCGGTCAACTTGGTTTCCGCCGAAATACCTTCAACCAGTTTCAGGATCGGCGACGTGGTTGGCGATGAGGCCGCCGACAGCGCCTGATAGGCGGGCTTGTCGGCCGCCATCGGCGCCAGTTTTATGTTGCTTAACACGGCATCCCAAGCCGCCAGAAAATCCTCACGATAGCGGCGCAGCAATTCTGGCCCCAGCCGGTCAAGCTGTTCCGACACCTTGGCCGCCGCCGCCTGATCGCCCATCACCCATTGCTCGTTTTCCAGCTTGCGGGCCACTTCGCCCAACTGATCGAGAAAGAACTCGTGAAAACCGGCATAGGTATAAAGCGCCGGGATGGTCAGGTTG
>CBDUEF010000214.1:0-5201 GCA_965366095.1 uncultured Cypionkella sp.
GCCCCACCCGGAGCAATGCCGAATAGGGGCCTCACGCCGTTAGGTCCGCGTTTGCGGAGACCACGGCAGGGACCTTCAGCCCAGAGGCCCGGGTTGGCAGCTTGACCGCTCTGGTAACAGATGCGGCAGAGGAATGGTCATCCAGAGGCGGAAACGCCTTGGACAAAATCCGGCTTACAGGCCATCCGCGCGTTTTATCTGAGCCAAAGAAATTTGAGTATTTAGACCAAGGTGAAAATGCGGCGCGCGCGGATGAAACCGTTGGCTTTGCTGTTGACTCTGCCCACCGCACGGGTAAAAGACGGCTTCGAGATTTATGCGGGCGAACAGGGTTTCGCCTGATGCAGGAGAATATACCATGGCCAAACCGGCGACGATCAAGATCCGTCTGAACTCGACGGCAGGCACCGGGCACTTCTATGTGACCACAAAGAATGCCCGCACCCTGACCGAGAAGATGGTTGTCAAGAAATACGACCCCGTCAAGCGCGAGCATGTCGAATACAAAGAAGGCAAGATCAAGTAAGATCTGCCGCATCGGTGATTGAAAGCCGCGCCCTTTGGCGCGGTTTTTCGTTTTGGGCGTTGATTTTGCAATTGCGGCCGCCTTTGCCAGCGGGGGGGCAGATGTCCCGAACCCGCGAATGTTTGGGCAAATAGCAAGACAATTTTGCCAAATGCCGGGTGTTGTCGCGCCAATGAAAAAGGCCGGGGTTTCCCCCGGCCTTTCGTTTGGTCTGCAACCCTTGCTCAGTCCCGGTTGCCCAGGAATTGCAGCAAGAACATGAACATGTTGATGAAGTCGAGATAGAGACGCAGCGCGCCCATGATCGCCGATTTCCCCAACCAATCGCTGTCGCCCATCTGGGCATGGGCGATGTAATCATTCTTGATCGCTTGGGTATCCCAAGCCGTCAGCCCCGCGAAAATCAGCACGCCGATGGCCGAGATCGCAAAGGCCAGTGCCGACGAGGCCAGAAAGATGTTGACGATTGACGCCACGATCAGCCCGATCAGGCCCATCATCAGGAAAGTGCCAAAGGCCGACAGGTCACGCTTGGTGGTATAGCCGTAAAGCGACAGGCCCGCGAAAGCGACCGAGGTGACAAGGAAGGTCTGCGCGATCGAGGTTTGCGTGTAGACGGCAAAGATAAAGGCCAGCGACAGGCCCATCATTGCGGCATAGGTGTAAAAGAACAGCCGTGCTGCCGCCACCGACATCCGGTTGATCAAGGCGCTAAAGGCGAAAACCATGATCAGCGGCGCAAACATCACCACCCACCGCAGCGGAGTGCCGAAAATCGCGTTGACCATCGCATCATTGGTGCCAACAGCCCAAGCCACGCCGCCAGTCAGCAACATGCCCACCGACATCAGGCCGTAAACTTTGTTCATATGGGCGCGAAGCCCTTGGTCGATCTCGGCGGTGCGGGTGCCAGCACCCGCCCCCACGGTCCGGATCGTGTTATAGTCAGCCATGGAAACCTCCGAAAGTGAACTGGACGGATCGACCTTGTGAAAAGCCGACCCCTTCGATCAATATCGGAACTCGGCGCGCAGATTACAAGGCAATAGGCGCGAAATCATCCGCTTGGGCCTTAGCGGCGCCGGTTTGCCGGCATGTCCCAGATCGGGCGATCAAATTCGGCCAAAGCCTCGGCCCGCGACAGGCCGATATCGGCCAGCATCGCATCATCAAGGCTTGCCAATTGGCGGCGCTGCTCGCGTGCGTCCAGGCTTGCCAGAATAAGCGCAGCCAGATCCTTGATCCGGTCTGCAAAACTGCCGCGCGACTGCACGCGGGCAACAGCCATCGTGGAGGTGTGGAGCGAGGCGAACATGGTCTTTCCTTTCAGGCGTCAAATACATCGGCGATCCGACGCAAGGCGTCTTTGATCACTTGCTCAATATAGGCGAATCGTTCACATTATAAAAATGAATGATTTTTACCCCAGACATCAGGATTTGTGATATGTCGCGCAATCTCGACCTGACCTCGTTGCGCTCGTTCATCGCCATCGCCGATGCGGGCGGGGTGACACGGGCCGCGGGCTTTCTGAACCTGACGCAATCGGCGGTGTCGATGCAGATCAAGCGGCTGGAAGAGATGCTGGGTGCCGAATTGCTGGACCGCTCGGCCCGCAAAGTGGCGCTGACCCCGGCGGGCGAGCAGCTTTTGGGCTATGCGCGCCGGATGCTGACCTTGAATGACGAGGTCTTCGGCAAGCTGACCAAATCGGCCTATGAGGGCGAAGTGGTGCTGGGGGTGCCGCATGATCTGGTCTATCCGGTGATCCCACAGGTGCTAAAGCAATTTGCCAAGGATTTCCCGAAAATGCGGGTGACGTTGCTGTCGTCCTTCACCCGTGTGCTGAAGGCGCAATTCGCGCGCGGTGATTGCGATGTGATCCTGACCACTGAAGAGGGCGTTGATGCGGGCGGCGAAACGCTGGTCGAGCTGCCCTTGGTCTGGATCGGTGCGCCGGGTGGCTCGGCGTGGAAGGGCCGCCCGTTGCGGCTGGCCTATGAGCATAACTGCATCTTTCGCCAAGGCGTGCAGGCTGCACTGGACGATGCGGGCATCGCTTGGGAAATGGCGGTGGAAAGCGACAGCACCCGCGCGGTCGAGGCCTCGGTTTCTGCCGATCTGGCGGTGCATACGGTTCTGGCCGGATCAGAGCCGCCGCAATTCGAGCGGGTGGCCCATGGCGGGGCATTACCGGATTTGGCGCGGATGAAGGTCAACCTCTATGTCGCCGATCCGGTGCATTCGGTGGCGGTCGAGGCCTTGGCCGACCTGATCCGCCGCGCCTATGCCGCCGCGCCAAGGGTCATACGGGTCGCCTAGAGCGTCAGCACGACCTTGCCGCTGGAGGCGCGGCTTCGCAGCAGATCGAGCGCCTTTGGCAGATCGGCAAAGGGCAATACATGGCTGATATGGGGGTGCAAACCGCCCGACTCATACCATTCCAGCAATGTCGCCAACGATTGCTTCAACACCTCGGGTGCGAATTTCAGATAGCCGCCCCAATAGAGGCCGATCACCGACAGGTTTTTCACCAGCAGAATATTTGCCGGAACCTGCGGCACCTTTCCGCTCGCAAAACCGATGGCGAGCAACCGTCCCTCGGGCCGACAGGCGCGCAAGGCCGCATCAAACGCAGGCCCGCCAACCGCATCATAAACCACATCCACCCCGCCAAGGGCGCGCAACGCTGCTGTCAGATCGGGCGCATCGCTGTCAATCAGATGATCCGCCCCGGCATTGCCCGCGATCGCCAACTTCGCCGCACCCCGCGCGCAGGCGATCACCTTTGCCCCCATCCGTTTGCCCAGCTCCACCGCCGTCAGACCCACACCGCCAGAGGCCCCCAACACCAACAGCGTTTCCCCCGGCCGCAACCGCGCGCGATGCTCTAACGCCAGATGCGAGGTGCCATAGGCGATCTGAAACCCCGCCGCCTGCTCAAAACTCATCGCATCCGGGATCGGCAACAGGCGGTTGATCGGCACACAAGCGGCCTCGGCCAAACCGCCCGTCCCGGCAAAAGCCGCCACACGGGTGCCAAGGGCCAGATCGCCGCACTCCGGCCCCAGCGCCTCAACCGTGCCGGAAAACTCAAGACCCGGAATATAGGGCAGGGCGGGGCGCTCTTGATAGCGGCCCTCTGCCATCAACAGATCGGCAAAGTTCAAAGCGCAGGCCCGGATACGAACGCGCGCTTCGCCCGCCTTTGGCGCCGGCAAATCATGCGCCAGCCATTCGGGCGGTTGGTTCAGCTCGGTGATGGTCCAGGCGCGCACGGCGGGTCCTTTGGCTGGGGCTGCGGCGCCAAGGATGGGACGGAACCCTCCGAAGCTGCAAGCCCCGTGTCGCCGCTGGGCCGGTAACAGCCAATTAATTTACCTTAGGTCAACCAAAACTGCAAGCGGCGAACACGCAGGGGGTGAGTCGCAGATTTCGCATGCGCTTTTGAGGTGACACCTCGTCGTTGCCCGCTATTTCTTTCTCATTTGTAGAATTCACCCTATCCAAATGGACAATTCTTGCGCCGAAGCGGCTTAAACCTGTGGAAAACTGTTTCGCTAGTAGATTTATGATCAAATATCAGTATGCTCCAGCCGACTTAGGTTGTTTGTATGGAGAGTAAGATGAAGCATCCTGTTGACGCGCATGTTGGCAAGCGGATTCGCCACCGGCGCTGGATGGTCGGAATGACGCAACAGCAGCTCGCCGATAAGGTGGGGATCAAATTTCAGCAGATTCAAAAGTATGAAACCGGGATGAACCGCGTCAGTGCCTCGCGGCTTTGGGACATCGCAGAATCGCTTGGTGTGACAATTTCCTTCTTCTTCGAAGGCCTTACGGAAACCGCTCAGGCGAACGCGAATAACGATATGATGGCCGACAAAGAGGCTATGGAGCTGGTGCGCTCCTATTACTCGATCCCTGAGGCGCAGCGCCGGCGTCTGTTTGATCTTGCCCGCGTTCTCAGCACCGCTGCCTGACCGCTTGACCTGCACGTTCGGGCGCAGTAGCGCCTGAACCGAACAGCGGAGAAAGCCGAATGAACCTAGCGGCGTCAGAGCAAGCGGATATCATCGCAACAGCGGCAGAATTGGCAGAGGTGGCCCGCGTTGCAACCCTATCCTATTTCCGCGCTGCGGATTTGTTGGCGGAAACCAAAGAGACCACCCGCTTTGATCCGGTCACCGCCGCCGACCGTCTGTCGGAAACCCGCATGCGTGAGGTTCTGGCGCGGCGCAGGCCTGATGATGGCATTCTGGGCGAGGAATTTGCTGCCGTTGCAGGCACTTCGGGCCTAACTTGGGTGCTTGATCCGATTGATGGCACCCGTGGTTATCTGTCAGGCACCCCCACTTGGGGCGTGCTGATCTCGATCCGCGATGCTTCTGGCCCGCTATACGGGCTGATTGATCAGCCTTATATCGGTGAACGTTTTGAGGGCGGCTTTGGCCGCGCCGAAGTCAACGGCCCAATGGGCCGCAAACCCTTGCGCACCCGCCCGGCAAGGCCGCTGTCTCAGGCGATCCTTTTCACCACCTTCCCCGAGGTTGGCACCCCCTCCGACAAGCAATGCTTTGACAAGGTTGCACAAAACGCCCGCCTCTTGCGCTATGGCTGCGATTGCTATGCCTATGCCCTGATCGCCGCAGGTCAGATTGATCTGGTGATCGAG
>CBDUEF010000215.1:0-5190 GCA_965366095.1 uncultured Cypionkella sp.
GACCAAAGGCACCGTTGGCGAAGACCTCCGCAGAAATGACCGCGCCCTGGCCAAACGAAGGCAAAAACAGCGTATAGGCCCAAATTGTCGTTCCGATGGTAAGCCCCCAAAAGGCCCCGCTCCGGTTCGCTCCCCGCCAAAAGATCGCCCCAAGCAAGGCGGGCAGCACCTGTGCCATGCCAGCAAAGGCCACCAAACCTATTGCAGCCAAGGCCGCCGCCCCGCCTGACAGCCTGAAATAGGCCAGTCCCAGCGCCAGAACCACCATGATTGACAGCCGCCGCACCAAAAGAATACCGCCGCGCAAATCGCCCGACAGCGCCACAGAGGGCCTTAGCCAAAGCCAAATCGGCATCAAAACGTGATTCGACAACATTGTCGACAAGGCGATGGTTTCAACGATCACCATCGAAGTGGCCGAAGAAAAGCCACCCAAAAAGGCCAACATGGCCAAGCCACCCTGCCCCTCAGACAGCGGTAAAGTCAGCACCAGCATATCAGGGTTTGCATCGACGGGCATACGCTCAAGTCCCACCACAGCAATGGGCAGGATGAACAGGCTCATCAGAAAAAGATACAGCGGAAAGGCCCATGATGCACGGGCCAGATGCCCCTCATCGACATTCTCCACCACCATCACCTGAAACATCCGCGGCAAACAAATCACTGCCGCACCCGACAAAACGATCAACCCGCTCCACCGCCCCGGCTGCAAAACCCAGTTGGGGTCGGCATGGTGGGCAATCTTGTTCACGATATTGACAGGCCCTCCTCCAAGACCCCAAACCACGAATATTCCCACTGCCAACAAAGCAACCAGTTTCACCACAGCCTCGACAGCAATGGCGGTGACAATGCCATGATGCTGCTCTTTGGCATCAAGATTACGGGTGCCGAACAGGATGGTGAAAGCCGCCAAGCCGACGGCCACCCAAAACGCAGTTGAATCGCGGTTCGGCAGGCTCCACCCATCTGAGGTGGCCGAAGCAAACACTCCAAACGACAAAGTAACTGATTGTAATTGAAGAGCAATATAGGGTGTCGAGGCCACCACGGCGATCACCGTAACCAACACGCCCAGCAGGTTCGATTTTCCGTAGCGGCTGGAAATCAGATCAGCAATCGACGTGACATGCTGCTGCCGCCCAATACGCACCAGTTTTCGCAACACCAGCCACCAGCCCACAAACACCAGCGTCGGGCCAAGGTAAATCGTCAAAAACTCCAGCCCCGAACGCGCCGCATAGCCTACAGCGCCGTAAAACGTCCAGGCAGTGCAGTAGATCGAGAGCGACAGCGTATAGACGGTAGGCGAGCGCAAAAACCCCAACATCCCGCGTGACGCGCGGCGCTCGACGATAAAGGCCACAGCAAAGAGCAATGCCACATAGCCCAGACAAACCAGAACCAGAATGTCAAAGGGCACTCAGGCGGCTCCTTCATCAGGCCCGCCACGCGAAGGCTCAGGCAGCTCAGGTTTCGACAATCGATGCGAAAGCACGGCGGTTGCCACAATCAACCCCGCCCAGATCACAAAGATGAACACAACATCCTGTGCGGCCCCGGCACCATCCGGGGCGGTGGTCTGCCATAGTTTTGGCAACAAGAACAAGAACAACCCCACCAAAGGCAACAGCCGCGCGGCATCACGTAAACGCCGTTTACGGTAAACGGCGCGGGCTAGAAACAAAGGGGATTTCGGTTTGCCCATTTAAGCGCCAATCAATGCCCGAACTGCGGCGCGCATTTCGTTATTGTCGAAAGGTTTGGCCATAAAAGCCGAAACCCCTGCCAACTCGGCCGCCTCACGGTCGCGCCCTTGGCCTTTGGCCGTTAGCATCAGCACGGGCAGAGCGGCGGTCGAGGGATCGGCACGAAGTGCCGTCAAAACCTCTAGCCCGCTCAGACCGGGTAACATCAGATCAAGGATAACCAGATCGGGTAACATCTGCGCCACCGCCACCAAGGCCGCCCGCCCGTCCTGGCGGATCTCAACCGAATAACCATCGCGCGTCAGTAAGAACCGAATAGCTTCGGCGATATTGGCCTCATCCTCGATTAAAAGCACCCGTCGCACCATCACCCCTCCGCTTTGATATCACTATCACGCCAATCTTTGCGGCTGTCAAAAGGCGTCATGCTGTCAGGATCGAGGGTTCACGCCGGGCCGCACAGTCTGAGCGCTGACAAATCCGGCATGTCGATCCAACTTGCTCGCGCACCCGGTCATCGGGCCGCGCCGGCAAAATCAGCATCGCCGCGGCACGCAATTCGGGCCCCTGAAAGCCTTGGGGGTGATTGGGCTGACAAATCGCGCGCACAGCAAAGCGTCGCGTTCTCGGACCAACGGTTTCGATCACCGTCTCGACTGGTGCCATCTGCCGCCCCAAAGCATCGAAAAGCGGCCAAAGCGGGCAAGCTGCCCCAAATCGTGGCAGGGCAAACCCCGCGATTGGTTTGCGAAAAGTCAAAGTGCCCGATGCGTCACACAGCACCAAGCCCGCTTCAACTCCTGGTCGCAAGGCGATGCGGCGAAAGACCGTCATGATATTCACCCCGGTCTGCCCTGCGATCTGCAAGGGGTCGAGCCCTAACCCAAGCGTTTCCATCAAAACCGTGTCTGGCAAAGCCGCCTGATCGAACGCAACCTGGTCTTGCCAAGCGCGCGCCATCAAGCGCGCCGCTTTCGAGGCCAACCCCGCCAGATCCGCCTCGGCGCCGAAATCCCAGTCGCGCGCGGCAAGCCAAGCCTCCAGCTCTTCTTGCGGAGTCGCAATGCCTTGCTCATCGGCTTGGCCCGCGGCATCCAGATAACCAACCAAAGCTTCGGCACCGGCCGCCAATCGCTCACTGTCATGGTGCAAATTCTGGTGAAACCGTGCCCGCCATTCCGGCTCGATATCTTCGGTATCGGCCAAAATTGCAGCCGTAGAGCGCACCGAGGCCACTGCCGACAAGACCTCATGCAAAGATGCCGAAAGATGTGGGTCGTGACTCATCCGGTCATTCAACGCCTCAATCGCACGCGCCATTCCAGCCGCACGTTGATGTAGCGTTGTGACAGCAGCAGCCCACCCCGGAAAGCGCCCGGCAAATTCCTCGGCGCGCTCCAGTTCCACGCCCGACACCTCGGCTGCCACCGCGCGCAATTCTTCAAGCACCGCCCCGGCATGACCCCCGCCAAGAACCGCGTCCAATGGGAGGCCCAAGCCCTCGGCCAAACGCTCCAACAACGGCTCGGCCACCGGGCGTCTGTTGTGTTCGATCAGATTCAGATACGAGGCCGATATGCCCGCCGCCTGCGCCAGATCAGCCTGCCGAAGACCCAAGGCCAAACGCCTTTCCCGCAAACGAGTGCCACTCAGGGCGGAAACCGGCATCGCCAAACCCTTTTTATTCAAGCAGATTTACAAATTCTACCACTATTTACAAATCTGTAAATCAAAGAAACGCGCCCAAAGCCAAGCCTTGGGCGCGTTTGCATTTTTCCGGTCGTTGTTTTCGGTTCGTAACTCTTAGTTCAGAGCCTTATCAGTCACGGCATGTGTCCATGCGCCAACTGGCTCTTTCGAGATCACCGGGTCCGAGCCGCCCGACATCAAGGCGGCAACCGTGCGTGCGTAATCGGCTTCGTCCAGCGCGCCATTGCTGCCAGCCGTCAGCTTGGCGATCTCGCCCACCATCCGCTTTTGGTGTTCAATGGTCTGTGCGCCGGTTGCATCGTTGTCGATCACGATTTGCGCGGCTTCATCCGAGTTTTCCTCGGCATATTTCCAGCCCTTCATCGAGGCCCGAACAAAACGCACCATCTTATCCTCAAAGGCCGGATCTTTCAGCTTGTCTTCCAAAACGTAAAGACCATCTTCCAGCGTGGCGACGCCTTCGTCCTGATATTTGAACACCACCAGATCCTCGGGCTTGATGCCCGCATCAATGACCTGCCAATATTCGTTATAGGTCATGGTCGAGATACAAGCCGCTTGCTTTTGCAGCAAAGGATCGACGTTGAAACCCTGTTTCAGCACAGTAACGCCGCCCGCCGAGCCATCCGTTTTCAAACCGAGCTTGTTCATCCAGTTCAGGAAGGGGTACTCATTGCCGCCGAACCAGACGCCCAAGGTTTTGTCGTGGAAATCGGCTGGAGTGACCACGCCAGACTCTTTGAGGCAAGTCAGCTCCATCCCCGAGGATTTGAAAGGCTGCGCGATATTGACCAAGGGCACGCCTTTTTCGCGCGCGGCCAAAGCCGATGGCATCCAGTCCACCACCACATCTGCACCGCCGCCTGCCAACACCTGTGTTGGGGCTACATCTGGTCCGCCCGGCAAAATGGTGACATCAAGGCCCTCTTCGGTATAATAGCCCTTGGCTGCGGCAACATAGTAACCTGCAAACTGGCCTTGGGTTACCCATTTCAATTGCAACGTCACCGGATCACCGGCCTGGGCGCCCGTGGCCATCGCCGTAAAAAGTGCCGCCGTAAGTAATTTCTTCATCTTCAACCTCCATGTTTCGGCCCATTTTTCGGGCCCTTGTTACGTCCGTTGCGACGGGTGCCAGAACGTCACCCGTTTCTCGATCAGCGCCACCAGCCCGTAAAAGGCTGATCCCGCCAAAGCCGCCACCGCAATCGTTGCCCAGATCATATCCAATCCGGTTCGCCCGATTTCCGCGTTGATCCTGAACCCCATACCCTGAGTCGGGCTGCCAAAAAACTCGGCCACAATAGCGCCAATCGGTGCCAGAGTGCTCGATATTTTCAATCCGTTAAAGATGAAAGGCATCGCCGCCGGCAAGCGCAGCTTGAACAGTCCTTGCCAATAACCTGCCCCCCAAGTGGCCATCAGATCGCGTTGCATCCTCTCGGAATCCTGCAAACCTGCAACCGTGTTCACCAACATCGGAAAAAACACCATGATCACCACAACGGCGGCCTTTGATTGCCAATCAAACCCGAACCACATCACCATGATCGGCGCCACGCCCACAATAGGCAGAGCTGCAACGAAATTCCCGATCGGCAACAATCCGGCCTGCAAAAAGCGGCTGCGATCAATCAAAATTGCCAAAACAACTGCGGTTGAGCAGCCGATGACAAATCCCGACAAGGCGCCGCGTATAAATGTCTGCACAAAATCGGCCCAAAGCACCGGGACCGAGGCTGACGCCTTGGCCAGGATGGCCGAAGGC
>CBDUEF010000216.1:0-5184 GCA_965366095.1 uncultured Cypionkella sp.
CTGGGAGATGGCGCTGTTGGAGGAGCTGGGCTTCGGGCTGGACCTGAGTCGTTGTGCGGTGACGGGCGCGCGGGATGATCTGGCTTTTGTCAGCCCGAAATCGGGGCGCGCGGTCAGCCGTTCGGGCGCCGGCGATTGGGCGGATCGGTTGCTGCCCTTGCCGCAGGTTTTGCTGGGGCAGGGCGCGGCGCAGGGGGCGGAACTGGAGCAAGGGTTGGCGATCACCGGGCATTTTCTGGCGCGGGGCTTGGCTCCGGTGTTGGGGGGCCGCGAGTTGCCAGCGGCGCGGGCGCGGTTGATCGAGTTGCTGGCGCGTGTGACGTAAGGTCGCTTGCGGGCGTTGAGTGTCGCCTATAGGGCAGACGCGGGCGGGGGCGGTCGGCATTTCTGACCTATGGCTTTGCGATATATTCCCATCCAATTGAAACATGCGCGCACGCCGCAGATTCAGCATTTCGCGCTTTTGGCCGGGCTTGAGGCGGCGGTGCGGGCCTCGCTGATCTCGGCGATGCCCTTGGCGGTGCGCGATGCGATGGGCTCGACCCTTGGTTCCTCCAAAGTGTATTTCTGGGTTGGGGTGATCAGCCTGTTCTGGGGGCTGATGGTGCCTTGGGCCAGCCGCTTTGTGCCCCGGCGTTGGATGTATAGCTTTGGCGTTTCGCTGTATTTTCTGGGCACCGCCCTGGCCCTGTCCGGCACGGCGGCGACTGTTGCCATGGGTTTGGGGGCCTATTCGATGGCCACGGCCACGACGTTTGTGTGCTTTAACGCCTATGTGCTGGATTATATCGAGCGCGCCAATCTGGGGAAAATGCAAACCACGCAGATGGTTTACGCGGCGACGCCTTGGGCGATTGGGCCAGTGTTGGGGGTATGGCTGCATGATGTCTGGAAGCCTGCGCCGTTTTTGCTGGCCGGGGGCTTTGCCATCGCCTTGCTGACGGCCTTCTGGATCTTGCGGCTGGGCAACGGCAAGCAAATCACCAAGGCCAAGCGGCCGGCGGTAAACCCTCTGGCCTATCTGGGCCGGTTCTTTCAGCAAAAACGGCTGATTGCGGGCTGGATGTTTGCGGTGGTGCGATCAACCGGCTGGTGGGTTTATGTGGTGTATCTGCCCTATTTCTGCATCGAGCAGGGTTTGGGCAACAAGGTCGGGGGTGTTGCGCTGTCACTGTCGAACGCGCTGCTGTTCGTCTCGCCTTTCATGTTGCGCGCGGTGCGCAGAACCTCGGTCCGGGTGTCAGTGCGGATGGCGTTTTTGCTGTGTGGCAGCTTGTTTCTGGCCTCGGCCTTGCTGGCTCCGCTGCCTTGGCTGGCGGTGATCGCGATGATGGGGGCTTCGGTGTTTCTGGTGGCTTTGGATGTGGTTGGGGGCCTGCCTTTCATGATGTCGGTCAAGCCATCCGAGCGCACCGAGATGTCGGCGGTCTATTCCAGTTTCCGCGATGTCTCATCCATCCTGACGCCGGGCGTGGCCTGGGCGGTTTTGGCGGTGGCGCCGACGGCTGCGATTTTTGCCGCCTGCGCCGGCGGGATGGCGGCGGCCTATGCCGTGGCCGGGCGCTTGCACCCACGTCTGGGGGTGCAGCGGCCATCGCAAGGCGGCGTTGTCGATCAGCCGTCAGGCGGCGATCGGTAAGGCATTTTGCGCATGACGGGCAAGTACCTTGCGGGCCTTGGCCGCGCTAAGCAGGGGCAGGATTGCGGCAGGCACCGGTTGCGAGGCCAAAGCCTCGGGCAAGATAAGCGCGATTTCCTGTAAGGCGGCCCCCGACAGCGCGCGCTGGGCCTCGCTTCCCAGATACAGGCTTTCCACCGGAGCCGATTCGCAAAACAGGATCTGATGCTGCGGCAACAGGATATGGTAATAGCTGACGCCGTCCTGCGGCATTACCGAATCTACGCCCGGCAAAGCCAACAGCGCCACAGCCGGAGCCAGAGCACTAGAGGTGCCGGTCATCCGCGCCACCACCTTGCCACTTAGCCGCAAGCGATGCTGTCGCGACAGCAGCATGGACCGGCGCGGCAGGCCATTGCCCAAGGATCCCGGCAGGAACCGCACAGGCCAGAGCCGGGGATCACCCTGCAATTCGGCGGCTGAAATGTGACGTTGACCAATCCAAAGGATGGGCTGGCTGCCGCCATCGGCGGTGCGCACCCAATCGCCCGCGCGCAAGTCTTCAACGCGGCATTCGCCACCGGGAACCGCAATCCTATTTCCGGCAACGAAACAGACATTCTGGGCGCTGGGCGTTGGGGTTTTGTTTTGCACAAAGGTGTTGGACCCGTCCGGGCTGCGCTGAATCGACTGGCCGGGGATGAAACTTCCGAAATTCTCGCCAGCCCCCACCCGTGAGGTGCCGCTGGGAAAGCCTGGAAAACTGCCCGTTGCCCCGGTTGGGGTGGTGATTGTGCCGCCGCCATAAGCGATCTGGATGAATTCCTTATGCACCGGATCATAAAGAATCGTCGTTTCCGGCCCGTTGTTCAGCACAGCCGAGCCGCGCCCGGCATAAAACGCCTTGTCCTTCGTGCCAAGCACCGGGCCGGGGCCAAGTTTCGCCCCGGTCATCACCATGGCATGACCGCCAGGCTGCAAAATCGTGCCTGCCGGAAAGGTGAAATAATTGCCCAGCGTCTGATCCCACAACTGCAAGCCGCCGATATTGATGGCGGTGCTGCCGTGGTTCATGATTTCGATGAATTCATCGGTGGGCGACACCGTGCCATTGCCATCGGTATCAAACTTCGGACCACTGGCCGAGGCGGCCGAATTCGGATCAGGCAAAACCTCGTTGATCAGAATGCCGCCCAGCAAGGAATCCGCCATTTTTACACCAATGAACCCGGCGCCCTTGATCTGGCGCTGATGTCACTATGCGGATTAATCTGTCAACATTTTGACAACAAACGCCTTAATCCAGCAGCCGGCGCGCGATGACCTGCGCCTGAATTTCTGCGGCACCCTCAAAGATGTTCAAAATCCGGGCATCGCAGAGAATGCGGCTGATCTGATATTCCAGCGCAAAACCGTTGCCGCCATGGATTTGCAGCCCATTGTCCGCCGCCGCCCAAGCCACCCGCGCACCCAGCAGCTTGGCCATCCCGGCCTCAAGATCGCAGCGTTTGTCATGGTCTTTTTGCCAGGCCGAGTAATAGGTAAGCTGACGCGCGATCATGATTTCCACCGCCATCATCGCCAGCTTGCCCGCCACACGCGGAAATTCGATCAGCGATTTGCCAAATTGCTTGCGGTCTTCGGCGTATTTCATCGCCACTTCCAGCGCCGATTGCGCCACACCTACGGCGCGGGCGGCGGTCTGGATGCGGGCGGATTCAAACGTCTGCATCAACTGTTTGAAGCCTTGGCCCGGCACCCCGCCCAGCAGGTTTTCGCCCTTTACCGCAAAGCCGTCAAAGGCCAGCTCGTATTCCTTCATGCCGCGATAGCCCAGAACCTCGATTTCGCCGCCGGTCATGCCCGGCGTGGGGAAGGGGGCGGCATCGGTTCCCGGCGTCTTTTCGGCCAGAAACATCGACAAGCCCCGGTAATCATTGGTCTCGGGTTCGGTGCGGGCCAAAAGCGTCATCACATGGGTGCGCGCGGCATGGGTGATCCAGGTCTTGTTGCCGGTGATCTGCCAGTCGCCGCCCGATTTCACCGCACGGGTGCGCAAAGAGCCAAGATCAGAGCCGGTGTTGGGCTCGGTAAACACCGCTGTTGGCAGGATTTCCCCGCTTGCCAGTTTCGGCAGCCATTGCGCCTTTTGCTCGGGCGTGCCGCCGCACAGGATCAGCTCGGCGGCGATTTCCGAGCGGGTGGCCAGCGAGCCGACCCCGATATAGCCGCGCGAAAGCTCCTCGCTCACCACCACCATCGAGGCCTTGCTCAAGCCAAATCCGCCGAACTCTTCGGGGATGGTCAGGCCGAACACGCCCATCTCAGACAGTTTCTCGATGATCTCCATCGGGATCAATTCATCGCGCAGATGCCAGCCATGGGCATGGGGGATGACCTCATCCTCGGCAAAGCGGCGGAACTGGTCGCGGATCATCTCCAATTCGGCATCAAGCCCGGTGGCGCCAAAGGTGGCGCGGCCGTGGTTGTCGCGCATCAGGGCGACCAGACGCGCGCGGGCGGCGGGGGTGTTGCCTTCGGCGATCAGCTGCGCCGCCTGTGGCCCCGGCGTGGCGGCAAGGCCCAGTTCGGACAGGCGGGCGATCTCATTCTGCGACATCGGAATGCCGCCGTAAATCTGCGCCAGATATTCGCCAAAACCGATTTGCAGGATCAGGCTTTCCATTTCGCCAAAACTGCCCTCGGCCTGCAACTTGCCCGCCCAAGCGCGCAATTGGCGCAGGGCCTCACCATAGGTGGCCAGCCAGGAAAGGCTATGGGCGGCGAACTGGTGTTCCTCTAACGCCGAGGCCGCGATCTTGCCGCCAATGGTGACGCGGGCGCGCAGGGCCTCACGCCCGGCACCAAACAGCGCCTCAACCTCGGGCAGCGCCTGTTCGGTCAGGCCAAGAAGGTTGGGCATCAAACCGGCGTGGGGGGAATCGAGGGCCATGGCGTTACCTTTGGGGATGCTGCGAATGCAAAAGGCCTATCGCCTTCGCAACTGCAGCGCAATATCCTTTCGCAAAAGTTCCCCAATAATTGCGAATCTGTCGCGGCTAATTTGCGGCGATAGACGCCGGGCTGCCGCTCAAACCTTAACGAAGGGTTAACACCCGCCGTTAAGGCTTTGATTCGTATAGAACGAAATACTGTCGCACAAAGTCCGCAGCCACAGTCAGCCGATTGCGGCGGCTTTCACGTCTGCATCAATAAAGGGCACATATTGGCCGAAATTCGCGGCAAACATCCCGACCAATTTGTGCGCCTGCGCATCATAAGCCGCCCCGTCCGCCCAAGTCTGGCGCGGATCGAGCAAGGCATCGTCCACCCCGGCAACCGAAACCGGCACGTCAAAGCCAAAGTTCGGATCGCGGCGGAACTCGGCCCCGGCCAACGTGCCATTCAGGGCCGCCGTCAACAGCGCCCGGGTGGCACGGATCGGCATCCGCTTGCCGGTGCCAAAGGCGCCGCCAGTCCAGCCGGTGTTGACCAGCCAGCAGGATGCGCCGAATTTGGCGATCTTTTCCTGCAAGAGCTTGCCATAAACCTCGGGGCGGCGCGGC
>CBDUEF010000217.1:0-5158 GCA_965366095.1 uncultured Cypionkella sp.
ATCTGGCGCGGCGTTTGCGCGCGGCGGAAGAGGCGGTGATCAACCCGCTGGCGGTGCGCGCGGTGTCAGTGGATGGCACGGTGACCGAGGCGCTGGCGATCAACGAGGTATCGATGCTGCGCGCCGGGCCACAGGCGGCCAAGCTGCGGATTTCGGTTGATGGCAAAGTGCGGCTGGATGAGTTGGTTTGTGATGGGGCGCTTTTGGCAACGCCTGCGGGATCAACGGCTTACAACTATTCCGCCCATGGCCCGATTCTGCCGATTGGCGCTGATGTGCTGGCGCTGACCCCGATGGCGGCGTTTCGGCCAAGGCGTTGGCGGGGGGCCCTGCTGCCGAAAACCGTCAAGGTGCGGTTCGATGTGCTGGAGCCCGACAAACGCCCTGTGCGTGCCGACGCCGACAGCCGCCCGATGCCGGATGTGGTGTCGGTCGAGGTGCAATCGGCGCCGCATGTGCGCCACCGGATCCTGTTCGATCCGGGGCACGGGTTGGAAGAGCGCATTATCGTCGAGCAATTCGCCTAGGGCTTGGCATAGCCGATGGATTGCAGGGCCACCGCGATTTCATCCAAAATCGCCGGATCGTCGATGGTGGCTGGCATTTTCCACTCGGTGCCATCGGCGATCTTCACCATGGTGCCGCGCAAAATCTTGCCCGAGCGGGTTTTCGGCAGGCGATCCACCACCACGGCGCGTTTGAAATCAGCGACAGGGCCGATCCGCTCGCGCATAAGCTTGACACATTCGGCGACCACCTCGGCATTTACCCGGTTCGCGCCTTTGTTCAGGCACAAAAACCCAACCGGGCTTTGACCCTTCAGATCATCTGCCACGCCAATCACGGCGGCTTCGGCGACATCGGGATGGTTGGTCAATACCTCTTCCATCGCCCCTGTCGAAAGCCGGTGGCCCGCGACATTGATCACGTCATCGGTGCGCGCCATGATGTAAAGATAGCCATCCGCATCGACATAGCCCGCATCGCCGGTCTCATAATATCCCGGAAAATGCGCAAGATAGCTCTTCTTGAACCGCTCCTCAGCGTTCCACAGGTTCGGCAAAGTGCCGGGGGGCAGCGGCAGTTTGATCGCAATCGCGCCCAAAGTGCCGGGGGCAACCACATGCCCACCTTCATCCAAAACCCGCACATCATAGCCCGGCATCGCCACGGCAGGAGAGCCGATTTTCACCGCCAAAGCCTCGATCCCCATCGGATTGGCGGCGATGGCATAGCCGGTTTCGGTCTGCCACCAGTGATCAATCACCGGCACTTTGACATGACGCTGTGCCCATTCGATGGTGTCAGGATCGGCGCGCTCGCCCGCAAGATAAAGCGTTTTCAGGTGTTTGAGGTTGTAATCGCCAACCAGCTTGCCCTCGGGATCCTCGCGCTTGATCGCCCGCAAGGCGGTGGGGGCGGTGAAAAACGCCCGCACCTTATGCTCGGCTATCACCCGCCAGAAGGTGCCGGCATCCGGGGTGCCGATGGGTTTGCCCTCAAATACAACGGTGGTGCAGCCCGCAATCAACGGCGCATAGCAGATATAGCTGTGGCCCACGACCCAGCCGACATCCGAGGCCGCCCAGAACACATCGCCCGCGCCGCAATCATAGATCGCGCGCATGGTCCAGTTCAGGGCCACCAGATGCCCGGCAGTGGGGCGGATCACGCCTTTGGGCGCGCCGGTGGTGCCCGAAGTGTAAAGGATATAGGCTGGATGATTGCCCGCAACCGGCACGCATTCGGCAGGCTCCACCCCATATTGAAAGCTGTGCCAGGCCACATCGCGGTCCTCGATCAGCTTGGCAACCTCTTGTTCGCGTTGCAGTATCACGCAGAAATCGGGCTTGTGGCGGGCCTGATCAATGGCTGCGTCCAACAGCGGTTTGTAATGCACCACGCGCGACGGCTCGATCCCGCAAGAGGCCGCGATGATCGCCTTGGGGGTGCAATCGTCAATCCGCACGGCCAGCTCTGCCGCAGCAAAACCGCCGAACACCACCGAATGGATCGCCCCCAACCGCGCGCAGGCCAGCATCGCCTCAAGCGCTTCGGGCACCATCGGCATATAGATGATGACGCGGTCGCCTTTCTCCACACCTTTGGCGCGCAGCGCCCCGGCGAGGCTGGCCACGCGGGCCTGCAACTCGCGGTAGGTGATGCTGTGTTTGGTGCCGGTGACCGGGCTGTCATGGATGATTGCAGGCTGATCGCCGCGCCCGGCCAGTACATGACGATCTACTGCGTTCCAGCAGGTGTTTACCTGAGCATCGGTGAACCATTCGTAAAGTGGCGCGCGATCCGAGTTGAGCGCACGGCTGGGTGGTTTAACCCAATCAATCGCATCGGCGGCTTGCATCCAGAACGTTTCGGGATCAGCCTGCCAGCCGGCGTAAACCTCACGATAGCCCATGTTTGCCTCCTCCAAAGCTGGGGAAGTGTTACGCAGCTTGATGCGAGTCGCGCAAGTTTTGTGGCAGGGCCTGCGTCAATTAGTTTGCAGAGTTTACCGAACGACGCGGCAAATTTTTGCAAACCCAGCCAAAGTTCCCAATTCCCTAGGAGGAGTGGCGGGGTTTGCAAATGTCATCGTCTTGGATTGCAAAGATAGCAATCAACCGTAATGTGCCACCGGAGTTCCGGCCAGCGCCGAGATATTGAGCAACCCCCGCGCGGTAATGGAAGGTGTGACAATATGGGCAAGGTTGCCCATACCCATCAAAATAGGGCCAACTTCCAGCCCACCCGCCTTCATTTTCAGCATGTTGCGGGCAGTATTCGCGGCGTCAGTATAGGCGAAAACCAGAATATTCGCCGCACCAACAAGCCGAGCCGATGGGAAAATACGCGCCCGCAAGTCCGAATCAAGGGCAGCGTCGGCACTCATTTCACCTTCAAAGGAGAAATCAACTTCGCGCTGTTCCAGTATTTGCATTGCCTCGCGCATCCGACGCCCCGAATCCGAGTCGCCATTGCCGAAATTCGAATGCGAACACAGCGCCAC
Source organism: uncultured Cypionkella sp. (assembly GCA_965366095.1). Classification (GTDB taxonomy): domain Bacteria; phylum Pseudomonadota; class Alphaproteobacteria; order Rhodobacterales; family Rhodobacteraceae; genus CBDUEF01. The sequence goes on from CBDUEF010000217.1 coordinate 3,008, forward strand.
AGCCGGGGTGACACCAAAACGACGGGCATGGCGGGCGGCGCTGATTGCCGATTGCGCGATTTGCTGGGGTGTGGGCACCGCGTTGACATGGGTGTCGGCCACAAACAGCGGGCCGTCTTCCTGGATCATCAGCGACAGCGCGCCCTGGGGATACAAGCCGCCGCGCGCAAGGATCTGGCGAACATAGTTCAGATGCCATTGGTACTGACCAAAGGTGCCACAAATCATGCTTTCAGCGTCGCCGCGATGCACGGCAATTGCCGCAATTGCAGTGGTGTTTGTGCGCATCACGGCTCGGGCGATATCAGGTGTAACTCCGCACCGTTCCATCAATTCGTGATACGAGGTCCAGTAGTCGCGATACCGGTGATCGTTTTCGGGATTCACGATTTCGAAATCGATATCAGGGCGGATCGGAAGGCCCGCGCGTTCGCAGCGGGTGGCAATCACCTCGGGGCGACCGATCAGGATCGGCTTGTCGGTCATTTCCTCAAGCATCGCATTGGCGGCACGCAACACGCGCTCATCCTCGCCCTCGGCAAAGACGATGCGGCGGGTCGCCTGCCGCGCAGCTTCGAACACGGGGCGCATGATCAGCGCAGATTTGAACACAGACCCATTCAGCTTTTCGCGGTAAGCCTCAAGATCATGGATCGGGCGGGTGGCCACTCCGGTTTCCATCGCGGCCTTGGCCACAGCGCTTGCGACCACGCCAATCAGGCGCGGATCGAAGGGCTTGGGGATCAGGTAATCGGGGCCAAAACTAAGCTGTTCCCCCTTATATGCGGCAGCGGCCTCGGCGCTGGTGGTGGCACGGGCAAGGGCGGCGATACCCTCAATGCAAGCCAGTTCCATTTCGGCGTTGATCGTGGTGGCACCAACATCCAATGCGCCCCGGAAAATGAACGGGAAACACAGCACGTTATTGACCTGATTGGGGAAATCCGAGCGGCCCGTGGCGATGATGGCATCGGGGGCCACGGCGCGCACGGCGTCGGGAAGGATCTCGGGCGTAGGGTTGGCCAAAGCAAAAACGATGGGCGCCGGGGCCATTTTGGCCACCATTTCCGGCGTCAAAACGCCGGGGCCGGAAAGGCCAAGAAACAGGTCGGCGCCTGCGATCACGTCGCCGACCGTCGCTGGCGTGGTCCCTTGGGCGAATGCCGCCTTTTGCGTCGAGGTTTCCGAGAGGCGACCGTGGTAGACCAGCCCGTCAATATCGCAAAGCCAGACGTTTTCGCGCTTAACCCCCAATTTCAGCAGCATGTTCAGGCAGGCGATGCCCGCGGCCCCGCCACCGGTTGAGACAACCTTGATATCCTCAAACCGCTTGCCGCTGACGTGCAGCGCATTGGTGGCCGCAGCGCCCACAACGATGGCGGTTCCGTGCTGATCATCGTGAAAGACCGGAATATTCATCCGTTCACGGCAAAGCTGCTCGACGATAAAGCAATCGGGGGCCTTGATGTCTTCAAGATTGATCGCGCCAAAGGTCGGCTCCAGCGCGCAGACGATATCGGCCAGTTTGTAGGGATCAGCCTCATTCACTTCGATGTCAAAGCAATCAATATTGGCGAATTTCTTGAACAGAACCGCCTTGCCTTCCATCACCGGTTTCGAGGCCAGAGCGCCGATATTGCCAAGCCCCAGAACAGCGGTGCCATTGGTGACCACGGCCACCAAGTTGCCGCGCGAGGTATAGCGGCTGGCCGTTGCAGGATCGGCTTTGATCTCAAGACAGGCTTCAGCGACGCCGGGCGAATAGGCGCGGGCAAGGTCGCGGCCATTGGCCAGCGGCTTGGTGGCGCGGATTTCCAGCTTACCGGGCTTGGGGAACTCGTGATAATCCAGCGCCGCTTGCCGTGCGTTGTCTTGGCGTGCCTCGTCCATAACGTCCCTCCCAGAAACTGATTTAATATTAAACCATCCGTCGAATCCCGCAATCATAGACTACGGCGCTGCCAGAGATAAGAATATAAAGAAAAGCTTGAAAGTTTCATTTCAAACTTGAAGATATCGGCAAAACCGCTGACCACGATCAGGGAGAGAAAAATGACCGAGATCCGTGCTGAAATCCGCCTGCCCACGCAAGAGCTGCGCAACGATTTACCTTTTTACACCAAAGTGTTGAAGATGCGGATGGATATGATC
>CBDUEF010000218.1:0-5149 GCA_965366095.1 uncultured Cypionkella sp.
GCATCAATCTGCGCGGTTTCGGCCTTGTGATCCACCGATTTGGCATCAAACAATACTCCACGCGCCATGTTGTAATAACTGGCTGGAAGGCGATCTTCGACCCCAAAGTAATAATCGATAAAATCGGGGTCGTCGACAGCCAACAGATCTTCGCCACAAGGAGCGTCATCGGAAAACGGCTTTAACAGATCATCCAGACGCATCGCCCAGACCTTTCCGGCCTAGCGCCGGGAACCGCGTGCCACAACTCGGACCGGCTGGGGTTTCGGCATCACAATCGCCAATCCAAGGCCAATCGCCGCCAGAGCCAGAAAACCAATCATCGCTGAGGTCATAATATCATCGCTCCTGTTCACATCCCAAGCCTAGCCTTGCCCGCAACCTTGGTCAATGCCGATCAAAACGCCTTAGCCGCCGGTCTTCTTGACCGCCTCATCATAAGAATCCGCAAAATATGCCAAGAAAACATCCAGCATGCCATTTTCATAAGGATGTGTCTTGGCATCCCAGCGATCAACAAAGGTTTCCCAGGCGCGGGCTTTCTTGGAAGACATGATGCCGCCAGCGACACGCTCTTCTATCGATTCGGGGGAAAGATCTTCCAGCAGCTTGGCCAACGCCGGCTGCATCGCGGCATAAACTGCGGTCTGATGGCGCTTGATATCGTCAAACCCTTGCTGAAAACTGACCGTCGAGGACAAATAGCTTTCGTTGCGCTGCACGAACATCGTCATCATCGCTTCGACAGCATTCGGCTTGAACTTGAGCGGGCTGTTGTTGATCCCGCCAATCATAGTCCGGCTGGCACTTTTCACAAATTGCTTGGCCGCAGCCCTTGCCCCCAGCAGCGCCATCAACTCTTCGGTCGCAATCCGCAGACAGCGCCCGATATCCTCCCCCAAGGCCGTCACGTCAGCGGCGGCCAAGCTGCCAGCGGGCAGTCCCGCTCCTTTGCAGATCGCATCCAACAAACGCGGCTCGCTGGAACCCACCGGCGCCACGGGCGGTGGTTGCACCGGAGTTGATAGCGGCAAAGGCGGAGGTGCCGGGCGAGGAACAAACGGCTCGGCCATCGCCGGAGGCAAAGGCAGCGGCGCAGGGCGGCGATCTTCCGTCATGGGCGCAGCCGCTGACGGCCGCATGGGCGCTGCTGGCGGAAAGGCTTCCGGCGGCGGGGCATAAGCAGGAGGTGCGTCGATAAAGCTATCGCCATATTGCCCAGCCAAAGGCGTGGCGGGGCGGGACGGCGAAGGCATGGCCGCAGGCATCGGGGCCGGGCTGGGGGTCAAACTCCACGGATCAGCCGCAAGCTGCGGGGCAACCGGAGGGGCTTGATAGCCAGCGCCCCCGCGTTGAGCCGCCTGCACCGGCGCCTCGATCAGCACGCGGATGATATATTGGCCAACCTGCAAGCGCTCGTTATGCGACAATTGATAGGGCGACGACACCCGCATCGACTGGCCATAGACAAAGGTGCCATTGGTCGAGATGTCATTCAGGTAATAATGCTGATCGCGATACAGCACCTCGAAATGGCGGCTTGAAATGTGCCGGTTCGGATCAGGAAGCGTCCAATCCATGGCCGATTCGCGGCCAACTTCAAATCCACGCGCCCCGACCGAAAACTCCAGCGGCCCGCCGTCGGGCAGGTAATCAAAATTCTCGATCTTAAGCGTCAGTTTCATTCAGGTTCCGGCAGGTGAGTCAGGAGGAAAGAATGCAGATGTTACTGCATTATCGAAAAGATTCCACAGCCTGATACGGGTATGGCACGTGTTTGATACTCTGTTCATCCACTTTTCGCCAGAACCTCACCGATTCCGATATAATGATCCAAAGTGCGCCGCCGCTTGTCCTGCGGAACCCGCGCAAGGGCACCCAAAACTCCGGCATTCAGTGCCCGCCCCATCAAGAATTGTGGCGGCGGCACAGCTGGAAACTCCGGCTCTGACATCGAGCCACCAGACCAGCCCGTCGCCAAGGCCATCCAGACACCAGGGCCGCGCGGTTGCAGGTTTGCGCCGGCCCCAAGGGCGGCATAGCGGTGATCTTCATCCGGCTCGGCCACCCATCCAGACAACAGCAACAGCATTTCATTGTCTTGCTCTGTCAAGAGATCTGGTGCGGCCTTGAGGCATTCATGGCCCCACCAGATCGCATGTCTTGGCTGCAACGCATAGGCGATCAGAGTAAGCGCTTCTTCTGGAATTGGGCCAACCCGCAACTGCCGCAGAAAGTCCAACGTCCGTTGGCCCTTCAAGGCAGGCGTGCTGACATCTTCAGCCATCTGCGGCATCGCCTCAAACAATTCCTGTGCGAACTGGTTGCGAAGTCCGGGCGCGTCTTCTTGGGTGGTCGGGGCGAAAGTGTCGGTCGATCCAGCCATGGTGTTCAGTTTATCTTAACGAGGGGGGCCTGGATGGTCATCGACCCCCCTGCCTCATGTTTGGCATCGGTGCCACCATTGGTGTTCAGCGATGTGCTGGCCTTAACGTCAATCGCCATTGCTTCGATTTTGATCGAGCCTTCTTTCATGGTGATCTTGCTACTCCCGACCTTGAGAATGATCTCTTGCTTGGATTCAATGGTCAGAGTCTTGTCAACCGTGGTGGTCTCGGTTTCATGCACATTGATCACGCGCTTTTTGTCGACCTCTATCGTGTGATCCTCGGTCACATGAACCGTGAAATTCTTTTTCGCATCAATGTTGATCAGCTCTTTGCCGACAAGATCATCAAAGCTGATCTCATTGGCGGTAACCGTCTTGACCCCGGAAATGGTCTTTTTATCCGGTAAGGGCCAGGGTGGCATGTTGTCGCCGTTGTAAACACAGCCCATGATAATCGGCCGATCAGGATCGCCACCGATGAAATCCACGATCACTTCCATTCCAGTATGAGGAATGAACACGGCCCCCCAATTCGGCCCCGCCCAGGATTGCGACACCCGGCAGGGCATAGATTGCGCATTGGTATCCCAATGAAACTTAACGATAATCCGGCCATATTTATCGACATTTCCATCCCCTCCGTCGCAAACAATCGCCGTTTGCGGCCCCATCATGCGCGGGCGGGTGGTTGTTAGCAAAGGCGCGACCGGGTTGTCGGCATGGCTCAGAACATAAGACCCGGAATAGCTGGCAGACCCTTGGCCACCCGATCTGAAATCACTGTTGCTCATTTGGTGATGGGCCTTCAAGACCCCATATTCCCCATTCAAAACGGCTTCATGCTCTGACCTGAAGGTAAATTTCATGCCGGCGCCCAAGCAAGGCGCGTCCCCGGTGGTATCAATCAGGGATTCGCCAGTTTTGATTGCGTCCAGTCGACGTTGCCCGATCGCGTTCCCATCAGCCTTTTCGCCATAACGCCCAGGATATTCATAATATTCGAGGTTCATGAATTGGTTGGGCGATTTGCCGGCCTTTTCTACATTCATACCTTTTGTCGGGGCGGTAAAATTGTAATCCATCATTTTGACTGAGCTGGTGGTAAAGACATTTTGCTCGGCCCAAGTCGCAATGGTTTCATAGTTATCGGACCCAAAATTACCGCCCGGATCATGTCTGGGCGAACCCTTGGCCTGAGCGAAAGAAGAAATATCCGAGGTCAGCACCAGGCTGTGTTTTTTTTCCTCCATCTCGCAATGGAAATTGATGCCGCTTTCTTCCAGCAGACGACGGGCAAATTGAAGATCGGTCTCACAAAACTGAACAACATATTCCAGAATCGGAAGGCCTGCGTCGGATCTATCGTCGACGAACCCATCATATTCCGCGCAAATCTTTTTGACGATTTCCACAACTGTCAACTGCGAAAAAATTCGCGAATTGGTGCGCATGCCCAAGGCCCAGAACCAAGGGCGCAAGAGGAATTCGTAAACTGACCCTTCTTCGGATTCGCTTACCAGGCTGGCACCAAAGCAAATCTGATGGAACACGCGCTTCACGCTTGGTGAGGATACGATATCAACCCGCATCCACGTCCCGATCAATTTTTTTACATCCACCTTGCCCTTCGGCGTTAAGGCGGTCACATGAAACTCATTGATGCCATTCACAAGTTCAACGCCCGAAAACTCTTGCAAAAGCAGAGCCTCTTTTCCGAGGGGCGTGAACAACTCGCCTAACCGTTTTTCCTGACTATAGTTCGCCATGCGATTACCGCTTTCTAAAAAACAATGTTGAACTGTCAAATCTGAGCAAAAAATGCCCCTTCAATATCCGACACGTTACAGACTCTGGGATGTTCTGGCAAGAAAAGCGAATCCTCTTCGCCGTTATCCGTAAACTACCCGCGGGGGGGCATGGGCCACCCCCGCAGATTTTTCTAATTCTCCAGCCGGAAAAAGCCCAACCCAGAGCCGATCTGACCGTTGAAATCGGCCAACTGCACTTCGATAAACGGCATCAAGGACAATGCCGACACGCGGTTGGGAATGGCCTCAAGTTTGTCCATCGGTTCTGACGTTGCCAAGGCCAGCAATAGCTGCGGGGCAGGCGCTGCACCTTTGGGAAGGCGAACAGTGAAGCTGAAGTTCGCGGTGCCATCGGCTGCCAAAGTGACCCAAGGTTTCAAAGAGGTGGCATCCCCGGCCGCTGGCACCAAAAAGAGGGTAAGTGATCGCCCTTGCAGGCCTTCAACAACCCCGGAAACCTTTTCACCCGATTTCACCACTTCGCCCGCTTTGGCAAAATGCACTTGCAACGGCTGGGCGTTGGCAGCGCTATGGCGATTCATCAGATCAAGTACCGGACATTGCGGCTCATCAATAAGATGAACAATAACGTCCGGCTTGGTCTTGGTCGCGGTTTGCCAATCCTTCGCAAGAGCTTCGAGAGCAGAGGTATCGGTTGCAAACCCTGACAGCTGAAAGCCCTTTGGCTCGGCGGACATCTGCCCTACAAACACACATTTCGGCGCTGAATAGGCCGCCAGAAAGTTGGTTTGCAAGGCCACGGGATCGGATTTCGCAGCCTCATCCGCCGCTTGCTTGGCCGCAGCCTCATCCGCCGCCTGTTTGGCCGCAGCCTCATCCGCCGCTTGCTTGGCCGCTGCCTCATCCGCCGCTTGCTTGGCCGCAGCGTCATCCGCCGCTTGCTTGGCTGCGGCGTCATCTGCCGCCTGCTTGGCCGCAGCCTCTTGCGCGG